>CAYSYD010000046.1:0-15484 GCA_964435145.1 uncultured Akkermansia sp. | reverse complement strand
GACATGGCCAGCAGCAACATGAACATGCGCGACCCCGTCATCTACCGCATTTCCTACGATCACCACCACAACACAGGTAACAGCTGGTGCATCTACCCCATGTACGACTTTGCCCACCCGTTGGAAGATGCCTACGAGCATATTACCCATTCCCTCTGTACGCTGGAGTTTGAGAACCACCGCCCCCTTTACGAATGGGTTATCGATAACTGCCCTGTGCCGGCGCGGCCCAAACAGCGGGAATTCTCCCGTCTGAACATCACCTACACCGTGATGAGCAAGCGTAAACTCCGCCAAATGGTGGAAGAAGGCTATGTGGCCGGGTGGGATGACCCCCGCATGCCTACCATTTGCGGCATGCGCCGCCGCGGTTACCCGGCCAAAGCCATCGTCAACTTCTGTGAGGGCGTGGGCATTACCAAATTTAATGGCAATACGGATGTAGCACGTCTGGAAAACGCTGTACGTAACGAATTGAACGCCACGGCAGAACGCCGCATGGCCGTTCTTAACCCGCTCAAACTCATTCTCACCAACGTTCCCGAAAATTTCGAGGAGGAGGTGGAAGTACTCATTAACCCGGAACAACCGGAGCTGGGCAACCGCAGCCTTACCCTTACCCGCGAGGTTTGGATTGAACAGGACGATTTCATGGTAGAGCCGCCCAAGAAGTACAAGCGCCTCTCTCCCGGTGCCTGTGTGCGCCTACGTGGCGGCTACTGCATGATTTGTACCGGCTACACAGCCGATGCAGATGGTAAGGTAACGGAGGTACAAGCGGAAATCATCCCCGGCACCGTAGGGACGAACCCGCCCGAGGGCATCAAATGCAAGGGAGCTATCCACTGGGTATCCGCCCGCTATGGCGTACAGGCAGAGGTACGCTTGTATGATCGTCTTTTCAAAGACGAAGCACCGGATGCCAACGAGGAGGGCTTCTTAGCCTCCCTGAATGCGGATTCCCTCACCGTGCTGAAAAACGCCATGGTGGAACCCGCACTGGCAGCGGCACCGGCAGAATTCCTCTGCCAGTTCGAACGCATAGGCTACTTCGTAGCAGACCGCTATGACCACAGCGCAGAACACCCCGTGTTCAACCGCTCCGTGGGGCTGCGCGATTCGTGGGCCAAGATGAACAAATAAGCGCACCATGAAGCACATCGAGTTCACCGCCACAAACGGAACTTTCAACATCAACGACTTCATCAATCGTTGCGATGCCGCCACCATGGGGGAGGAAATTCCCCCCGCAGAAAGCAAACCGGAACCGCAGGCCCCCATTCCCGCAGCCGTGCCGGTGGCAGATGGGGCGGATCCCATCTGTTATTCGCCTCTGGAAGAAGTTCTGGAGGAACTGCGCATGGGCAGGCTGATCCTCATGACGGATGACCCCCACCGCGAAAACGAAGCGGATTTAGTCTGCGCCGGGCAATTTGCCACACCGCAGAACATCAACTTCATGGCCACACACGCCCGCGGTCTCATCTGCGTACCCATGGCACCGGAAAGAGTGGATGCCCTGGGCCTGCCTATGCAAGCCCAGCACAACACGGAAAAACACCACACGGCATTTACCGTAAGCGTGGACGCCCGAGAGGGAACCACCACCGGCATCAGCGCATTCGAGCGCTCCCTCTCTACCATGAAACTGGCGGATGCCAAATCCACACTGGATGATTTTGTGCAGCCCGGGCACTGCTTCCCGCTGCGCGCGGTGGAAGGCGGAGTTATCCGCCGCGCAGGCCATACGGAAGGCACTGTGGATATTCTCCGTCTGGCAGGGCTGGAACCCGTAGGCGTATGCTGCGAAATCATGAAGGATGACGGCACCATGGCAAGACTGGGTGAACTTGGTTCCTTCCAACGGGAATACGGCTTAAAAGCCTGCTCTCTGGCGCAGATTATCGAACATCGCCAGCACACGGAAAAACTCATCGTGCGAGAAGAAGTTGTCAAACTGCCTACGGATTTCGGCGATTTTGACTGCTATTCCTACCATTCCAAAGTGGACGGAAAAACCCACTTAGCCTTGGTACATGGACCTATCGACCCGGAGAAACCCATTCTCTGCCGGGTACACAGCGAATGCCTTACAGGGGATGTATTTGCCAGCCGCCGGTGCGATTGCGGCAGCCAGCTGCATGCCGCCATGCGCCGAGTTGCCCGGGAAGGAGGCGTTATTCTTTACCTGCGCCAAGAAGGTCGCGGCATTGGGCTCTCCGCCAAGTTGCATGCCTACAAGCTCCAAGAGCAAGGCTATGACACCGTGGATGCCAACATTAAACTCGGTTTTGCACCCGATTTGCGAGATTACGGCGTAGGCGCCCAAATCCTGCGGGATTTAGGCATTCGCCACCTCCGTTTGCTCACCAACAACCCGCTCAAAATTCAGGGTTTATCCGGCCATGGGCTGGATGTGGTGGAGCATGTGGCCATCTCCATCCCGGCAAATACGGACAACCAACACTATCTGGACACCAAACGCGACCGCATGGGACACCTTCTTTAAAGAAGGCACCATGCGGAGTAATGACGTGCATTTTCTCCCGCATGCCGCAATGCCATATTCCCAGAAAATCTACTTTCCTTTATAATACAGAGAAAAAGCTCTGAATACCCACTATGTCCGATCCGAATAAGAAGATTCCTCCCACCCCGCAACCCGGCGGCAGCCAGAACTGGGGTGTAATGATTCTCATGGCCGTTATAGCCGGCATCCTAATGGTAGCCTTCATGTTTGACGGAACCATGGGCTCCCCTGCACGCTCCATCAATCTGGAACAATTCCAGACACTTTGGCGGCAAGGTAAGGTGGTCATGAACCAGCCCAAGGAATTCCCCATCGAGGTAACCACCAACGATGCCTCCAGCGAGGGCTGCATTACTGCCTATCTGTACCGGAACACCCCCAAATATCCGGAGGCGGTATTCTATATGCCCTTCACGGATTCGGATGAACTTCGCGCCCTTTGCAACCGTTTCGGCATTACCGCCACCACCAAGGTGGAAAACACCCTGCCCACCACCAACAAAGCAGAACGCATTTGGTCCACGGACGATTTTATCCGCATGGGCGAGGAGGGACGCATCATCATGGGCGACCGCGCTCCCACCATCTACGAAAATGGCAGCCAAGGGGTCATCATCGGAGAATACCGCAAGAACCCCACGGGTACCGTCACCCTCAAGGAGGTGGAACCCGTCAAAGTGGAATTCAGCCGCACTTTCCAAGGAGACCGCGTGCGTGATTTGCTGGGAAGTCAGGCGCGCTTCGTGGTAGAAAGCAACACATGGTCCATGATTCTGGTAAACATACTGCCCGTAGTCATTGTGCTGCTGTTGCTTTTCTTCTTCTTCCGCGCCCAGAGCGGCGGCCCCGGCGGTGCCATGAAATTCGCCCGCAGCCGCGCCCGCCTGCTGGACCCGAACCAGAATAAGGTAACCTTCAAGGATGTGGCCGGCATTTCCGAGGCTAAAGAAGAAGTGTGGGAAATTGTGGAGTTCCTCCGTAATCCTTCCAAATTCCGGAATCTGGGCGGCACCATTCCCAAGGGCGTCCTCATGGTAGGCCCTCCCGGCACAGGTAAGACCCTTCTGGCCCGCGCCATTGCCGGAGAAGCCGGAGTACCTTTCTATACCATCTCCGGTTCCGACTTTGTGGAGATGTTTGTGGGCGTGGGAGCAAGCCGCGTGCGCGACATGTTTGCCGAAGCAAAGAAACATTCACCATGCCTCATCTTCATCGATGAGATTGACGCCGTGGGGCGCCACCGAGGACACGGCGTGGGCGGCGGACACGATGAACGCGAGCAGACCCTCAATGCGTTGCTGGTGGAGATGGACGGTTTTACGGCCAATGAAAACGTCATTGTCATAGCCGCCACCAACCGAGTGGACGTGCTGGACCCCGCCCTACTCCGCCCCGGCCGCTTTGACCGCCAAGTCACCGTAAACCTGCCGGATGCTGCCGGGCGAGAGCAAATCCTCCGCGTACATGCCCGCAAGGTTAAACTCTCCCCGGAGGTGGACCTTAACCCCATAGCTCGCGCAACCACAGGTTTCTCCGGCGCGGAGCTAGCCAATCTCGTGAACGAAGCGGCACTTATTGCCGCACGCAAAAACAACCCCACCGTGCAGCAGGCGGATTTGGAAGAAGCACGCGAAAAGGTACGTTGGGGACGCGAACGCCGCTCTCTGGAAATTTCCGATAAGGAGAAATACATGACGGCAATCCACGAGGCCGGCCATGCTGTTTGCCTGCTTAAAACAGCACTTAAAAGGAGCCTCCCGCTGCACAAAGTAACCATTATCCCTCGTGGTCCCGCACTCGGCGTCACAATGATGCTGCCGGATGAAGATAAACACAGCGAATACAAGAGTGAGCTGTTGGATTACATCGTCATGGTCATGGGTGGGCGCTGTGCCGAAGAGGTCATCTTTGGCGACATTTCCGGCGGAGCCCGGGGAGATATTCACCAAGCCACCTCCATCGCCCGCAAAATGGTGTGCGTGTATGGCATGAGTGAGAAGCTCGGACCTGTTGAGTACGGCACCAACCACAGCGAAGTATTCTTGGCGAGAGATATCTCCCAAACATCCCGCAACTTCTCCGAACACACTGCGCAAATTATCGATGAAGAAATCCAGCGCATTGTTACGGAAAACTACCGGAGAGCCCTCCAAATTCTGAGCGATAACCAAGAGCGCCTGCGCCTCATTGCAGATAAGCTGATTGAATTTGAGACTCTGAGCGGCAGCCATGTAGAAGAGCTACTGGAAACCGGCACCATGGTATCCCCTCCGGTGCGGGAACTTCCGCCCCCCATGCCTGAGGCGCCCGATGCCCCCACAGACCTTCAAACCCCGGATGATATGCCCCCCGCCCCCGGCGAGGAGAAAACAGAATAGCCCCCGAAAAAAACTTAATACCATGAATAGTAAAGAACTTGCCTGCGCCTGCGCCCAAGTGGCCAGTGATGCCAAGGCGGCCGACATCGCCATCTACGACCTGCGCGGCACCTCCTCCCTCACGGATTACGCCGTTGTTTGCACAGCCACTTCCGTACCGCACCTCCGAGCCATACTTGGGGATGTGGATAAGGAAATCGCAGAACAGCACAATGTACTCCCCGTCTATGCAGAGCGTACCCCCAATGCCCTCTGGTCCGTGCTGGATTATATCGATGTGATGGTTCACGTCATGGCGGCAGAAGTGCGCGAATTCTACGCACTGGAATCCATCTGGCGCCCGGAAAATCGCATCGAGTGGCACGATGCCGATGAACAGCCTTAAGCCTCTACCCCCCATCTCCGCTATGTGGTCAGGACGTTTCTCCCAGCCTAACACCGATTTGGTTCTCCGTTACGGAGAATCCGTTTCCTACGATTGGAAACTGTACGAACACGATATTGCCGGTTCCATTGCCCACGCACGCGCACAGCGCAATGCCGGCATGCTTACGGATGAGGAATTTGAAGCCATCCGCAGCGGGCTCTTAGGCATTCTGGCAGATATACAGGCCGGTAACTTCTCTTGGAAAATGCAACTGGAAGATGTTCACATGAACATCGAGAGCGAGCTTACCCGCCGTATCGGCGCCCCTGGTGCTAAACTCCACACAGCGCGTTCCCGCAACGACCAAGTAGCCACAGATACCCGCCTATACTGCCGCACCCAAATCGATGCTACCCTTGAATTACTGCGCGATATGCAGCGCGCGCTGCTTCTCAAAGCCGAGGAATATGCCGAAGTTCGCATTCCCGGATACACCCACTTGCAGCGCGCCCAGCCGGTCACGATAGCCCACCACCTCTTGGCCTATGTGGAAATGCTTGGGCGAGATACCGAGCGCCTTTCCGATTGCCGCCGCAGGGTTAACGTGAGTCCCTTAGGTTCCGGAGCCATTGCCGGTTCCACCATCAATCTGGACAGAGCGGCCATTGCGGCAGAGCTGGGATTCGATGCCGTAACCGAAAACTCTATGGATGCCATTGCCGACCGCGACTACATTATGGAGACGCTTTTCTGTCTCTCTCTCATCGGCACGCATCTCTCCCGCCTCAGCGAAGATCTCGTTCTCTGGAGCAGCGCCGAGTTCGGATTCTGCACACTCAGCGATGCCCATACCACCGGCTCCAGCCTCATGCCCCAGAAAAAGAACCCCGATGTCTGCGAGCTTACCCGCGGCAAGAGCGGACGGCTCTATGGCAATCTTGTCAGCGTCATGGTTGCCGTTAAGGGGCTTCCCCTCACCTACAACCGCGACCTTCAGGAGGACAAGGAACCCCTCTTTGATTCTTTTGAAACAATTTCCCTTGCCCTCCGAGTCAACGCTGAAATGGTAGCCGGCATGCGGATTAACCCCGACCGCTGTGCTGAGGCCGTGAGCGACCCGCTTCTTCTTGCCACGGATTTGGCGGATTACCTCGTACGCCGGGGGGTTCCCTTCCGCCATGCTCACGAACTTGTAGGCAAAGCCGTTGCTGTGGCCGTGAGTACAGGCACGCCGCTTTCCCGGCTCACGCTGGAGCAATTTCAGGCCATTTCCCCGGAGTACGGAGCGGATGTACACTCGGTATTCAATCTGGATCGCGCCTTTGCCCTCCGCACTAATCCCGGCGCCCCCAATCCGGACAATACCACCCGCCGCTTCAATTACTGGAAGCAGAAGCTCTCCTAAGCACGGTGCGGCACTCCCCTTTCCGCCCCCTGCCGCCTCCCGGTGGCAGGGGGCGGTGTTATAACTTGACTCCCCTACCGATTTTTTATAATGCGGGAATGAATGAGTTTCCCGGAAAAGTAGTTGTGGTGACGGGAGTGGCACAAGGCATCAGCCGCTGCATTGCGGAACAATTTCATACGGCCGGGGCAAAGGTGTGCATTTTCGACCGCCAAGCTAATCCCTATTTTATGGGAGATTTGGCAAAGAAAGAAGATTTGCAAAAAATTTGCACACAAGTCATTGCTGAATATGGGCATATCGATTACCTCATCAACAATGCTGCGCCTTTATTCAAAGGATTACCGGATTGTACATGGGAAGAATTCAATAATGCTCTGCAAGTAGGCATAGCTGCACCATACATGCTCACGCGCTTGTTTTCGGAGCATTTTGCAGAGGGCGCAGCCGTGGTCAACATCTCCTCCAGCCGCGACCGCATGAGCATGCCCGGGACAGAATGTTATACCGCAGCCAAGGAAGGCATCGCCGCGCTCACCCATGCACTGGCCGTATCCCTAGCCGGGAAGGTGCGGGTCAACTCCGTTTCTCCCGGCTGGATTGACACCCATGGCCATTGCTACACCGGTGCGGATGCCGTACAACATCCTGCCGACCGCATGGGTAAGCCGGAGGACATTGCCCATATGGTACTCTTTCTCTGTTCTTCCAAAGCCGAATTCATCACAGGGGAAAACATCTGTATCGATGGCGACATGACCCGCCAAATGATTTACCATGGAGACCACGGCTGGCAGCTCTTTACCTCTTAGTGCCTTTTGCCGCACCAAAAATCAACCGGTAAGCGCCATACGGTAGTGTGAACCATAGCGCGCTCCGCATATTCCTCTCCTGCAATCATATGCTCCGAAGCATATTTTTGCAAAAGCAAACGGAGGGCGAGCCTTTTCTCCGCCCCATCCGGCACAGGGGATATACAACCTTCGAGAATCAAACTCTCGTAGGCAGTGGAGAACTTCTCCGGCAAAATTTTCACCGCCCCGGTAACAACCATGGTCACCTGCGGGCAAGCAGTCACGCATTGCATCTTTCTCCCCTCCCCCGCACAGTGTAAATAAAGGGTTCGTTCTCCATCCCATACATAATTCATGGGTACAGCATAAGCACCACCCCCCGGCTGTTGCATGGCCAGCACTCCATAAACGGATTCTGCCAGTAGCTTTCTTGCGGCAGGCTCCTCCATTTCACGCTCCCGGCGGCGCAGCCGACTTGTGTCGTATTTCATACCGCCTCAATAACGCTGCATTTCCATTTGGAGACGGGAGAGATCCTCAATAAAGAGAACCGGGCTCAGCGGACGCCATGCTCCGGCCAGCCGCATATGCTCCATAATACGCAGCAAAGGAGTGGCTAAGACGGTATTCATATCCAGCAATGGGGCAATAAATCGCGCGGCATTAGCCAGATAATGCATACTGGCATTGCGCGGTCTGGGACCCGCCAAAGCCATATTGTCAAAGCGGAAGCCTGTTTCCATAAGGTAGGTATGTTCCAGTGCAAAGGGAGCGCAGGCAATGCGCTCCATATCCATATAAATACAGGCACGGCAAAGCTGCTGCATGAGGCCGCAAATCACCTCGGAAGGTAAAACTCTCCCATTGGATACCATCATATCAAGCGGTTCGCCCTTAATTTTCTCCTTGGCGAGATGCCAAGTTCCCTCAGCTTCCAAAAGCTCCAGGGGAGCAGCCACACTGGGATGCTCCACGCGCGTTTGCATGCGTGCGGTTTCGATAAAAAAGCGAACCTTGCGCGGCTCCAAAGCCGCTTGCGGGCGAAGCGTTTCCACAATAACATCCCGGCGCATATCCTTTTGGGTGGCAGCATAGGTAATTGTATCCGCAGACTCCTCAATAATGGAAGAAAGAATATACTGCTGCCCCATCACACGAGGCAATGCGTAAGTAGAATCAATCTGGTTCATTGTATCAAAAGAAAGGGACAATTTAACGGGCGTTACCCAATTTTAACACCGGAAGCCCCTGTGGAGCCTCCGCCCACACCTCCGCCGGAATAGTGAATTGCATGTATACAGTGGGTTCCTCTGCCCCGGGCTCCTCCACGCGCTCCATAAGCACCTCAAAATCCGGCATGCCAAGTATTTCCGGAGTTACAGCCTCCAGCTGGACGGCCGGTATACGGAGTACATAATCCCCCGCTTCCGCCTCCGTGCGCTCATGGAGGAAGATGTATATATCATCCCATACCACACAGGCTAACATGCCCTCCGGCAGAGTTAATTCCCCCTCCACCGGACGAGAGGAATAAATGGCCTCACTGTTAAGCTCCATCCAATCGCCCACACAGTGGAATATCTCTTCCACCTCTTCCGGCACACTGCCATCCGCACGAGGGCCAATGTTAAGCAGGAGATTTCCGCCCTTAGCCGCGCATTCCTGCAACTGGCGGATGATGACAGAAGGGCTCTTGTACTTGGTATCGTAGCGGTTGTAGCCCCAAGCGTTTCCCACCGTCATGCAGGCTTCCCAATCGCGTCCGGGATAACCTTTAGCGGGGATGCGTTTTTCCGGGGTGGAGAAATCCCCTTTGGAAAAATCGAGAGCCTTGGAATCTTCCGAGTGGTCGAACCCGCTAAAACTGAACAAGCGGTTATTCATCAGGATAGCGGGGTTATGCTCTCGGCATTTCTGCATAAGTTCCGAGGCTTTCCATGCGCGGTCTCCTTCGGCAGCACCCTGTGAGTAATCCCACCACATAATATCCACCGTACCGTAGCGCCCGCTGAGCAATTCCGCCACCTGAGCATGGAGATATTGGCAATACTCCTCTTGGTTGCGCGGAATACCCTTTGATTTCAGCATGGCGGCTTGCCCGGAGGGATAGCACAAATCCGGGCATATGGTATTATCATATGCAGGGTGGTGCCAATCGATAACGCTGTGGTAAAAGCCGATTTTCATCCCTTTGCTGCGGAATGCCTCCACATATTCCCGAGCTATATCTCTCCCCAGCAGTTTCATCGAGGAATAATCACTCACCGCCGTATCGAACATGGCAAAACCATCGTGATGCTTGGTGGTAAACACAGCATAACGACAACCGGCAGATTCCGCCAACTCTGCCCACTGTTCGGCACAATCCTCAGCCGGGCGAAAAAGCGGCAGTGCTTCTGCTGCATAGGTATCCGTATCCAGCCCCAAATTGCACTGAATCCACTCCGTACCGCCGGGCTTTCCTTGAAACTCTCCGGCCAGACCGGCATACACGCCATAGTGAATAAACATGCCAAACTTAGCATCGCGCCACCAGCGCATCTTCATATCGCGAGCAACTCGTGCATCCTGCACCTCCGCCCCGGAAGAAGCGGGGGCGGCTTGCGCTGCCATGGAACCAGGGGCAAGCGCCATCCCTGCCGCCAGTATGAGAGAAAAAGCGTAAACCTTCATCTCCTAGCAAAATATCAGAGTTTTAATGGTGTGTCAATGTTCATTGCAATTCCAAGAGCATTCCATCATAAGCCGGGCAAATAAAATCCGGCAGGTAGGCACAGAGGGAATCGTACTCCACCTCATGCCCGCAGTGGGTCAGCAGCCCCCGATGGGGAGCAAGGAGCCGCATAAGAGCCACACTCTCATCCACGCAGCAATGGGTACGATGCTCACGGTACCGCAGGCCATCCATTGCCAGAGCATCCAGCCCCTGCAACAGAGAAACGGAACTCTCCGGCAGCTCCTTAATATCCGGGATATAACCAAAGCTATGCCCTGCGGAGCGGAATACATAGCCATAGGTTTCTACGGAAGCATGCTTTACCGGCACGGGAATAACCTGAATATCCCCCACTTGGAAAGGACTCCCGGCATGGTCATGCGCTTGCGGGCGGATATAGCCTTGGTAAGTATTGGCATCGTTAAAAGCCCAGCCAAACATGCGGCGGAGCTGGGCAAGGCACTCCTTACCGGCATAAAGGGGGAGGCGGTCCTCTCGCTTCCAACAAAAAGCGCGCATCTCATCAAAGCCACTGGTGTGGTCCAAATGCTCATGCGTGTATAGCACGGCATCTATGGCGGTAAGATTGTGCTGCAATGCCTGCATTCGCAAATCCGGGCAGGAATCCACCAAAAGAGTCGTGGTGGCAGAACGCACCAACACGGAGGAACGCCAGCGCTTGTTGCGAGGATTCTCCGAACGACACACCTCGCAGCGGCAGCCAATAACGGGAACCCCGGTGGAAGTCCCCGTACCAAGGAAAAGTACAGTCAGCATCTCTTTTTGGTTTTGATTTCCGGGCACATTATGCCATAATATCGGCCACAGGCAAAGGATATAATGCCGGCAGATACACACCACATTCCCCACGTTTCCCATGCTCTCTCTGCTCAAGATTAGAAATCTGGCTCTTGTCGATGAATTATGCTGGGAGCCACACAGCGGATTTTTAGGCATTACGGGCGAAACCGGTGCAGGAAAATCCGTTATTATGGGGGGAATATCCCTTGTACTGGGAGAACGGGCGGATAAAAGCCTCATCCGCAGTGGGGAGAGCCAATGCAGCGTGGAAGCTGTTTTTAGGCTCTCCCAAACCCTCCAGCTGAATACACTGCTGGAGGAGGCAGGTATTCCCCCATGCGAAGAAGGCGAACTCATTATCCGCCGCATCATCACGCCCACGGGGAATCGCCAATTCATCAACAGCAGCCCGGCCACTCTGCAAGTTCTGCGCAGCATTGCCGCCGGATTGGTGGATATGCACCACCCGGATTCGCACCGCTCCCTCACCTCGCAAGAGCGGCAGCTCTGCCTGCTGGATGCCTTCGCGGAAAATGCTATTCAACTGCAAGAGTACCACCAATGCCGCAAACTGTGGCTAGCCCTGCACCACGAGCGCACTCAACTGGAGGAAAGCGAACGCGCCAGCGAGCGGGAACTCGATTTTCTCCGACACCAAGTGGAAGAAATCGAACAGGCAGGATTTACCGCAGAAGAAGCCGAAGAGTTGGAAATACGCTGGCAAAGAGCCCGCAATGCCGGACGCTTGAGAGACTGCGTAATCCCCATGCTCCAACTGCTGGAAGGGAGCGAGGATTCCATACTATCCCGGCTGCACCAACTGGTGCGCAGCCGCCGGGAGCTGGAGCGCATGGATGCGGCTTTTGCAGAGCGCTTAGGCTCCATAGAAGATGCCGTCACTAGTCTGGAGGACCTCGCCGGAGAATTACAGGATTACAGCGACCACCTAGGGGGAGACCCGGCAGAACAAGCTGCACTGGAGCAACGCATCTCCCTGCTGGATTCCCTTAAGCGCAAATACGGAGCAGATTTTGAGGCTATAAGCCGGCATTTAGAAGAATGCCGCACTCGTTTGGATGCTATTTCCCACCGAGATGAACGCGTGGAGGAGCTGCGCCTGCAAGAGGAGGAAGCCCTAAAAAAACTCCGCCAAGCAGGAGCATGCCTGCGGCAGACTCGCGAAGCAGCCATTCCCCGGCTGGAAGAGAGTTTTCTGGAGCATGCCCGGCATTTGGGATTCCGGCAGGCTCTCTTCTGCATCCGGCTGGAAGTACAGGAAGAACCAAGCCCGCAGGGGATGGAAATGGTAGAGTTCCTTTTTGGACCGAACCCGGGGGAACCGGTCAAGCCTCTGCGTCTCATCGCCTCCTCCGGAGAGTTGGCACGAGTTATGCTTGCGCTCAAGAGCGCGCTGGCCCAACAAGACGATACACCCTTGCTTATTTTCGATGAGATAGATGCCAATGTGGGCGGAGAAATTGCGCGAGCCGTAGGCCGCAAGATGCGGGAACTGGGGCACGGGCACCAAGTAATAGCCATTACACATTTTCCGCAAGTGGCAGCCATGGCCACCCACCATTACCTTATCTCCAAAGGCATGGAAAATGGTCGAACTGTCTCCCGATTGGAAGAAGTGCGCGGAGAATCCCGCATTGAGGAACTAATGCGCATGCTGGGCACCGATGGCAGCAGCGCACGCGCCCATGCTAAAGCACTGCTGGAAGAAAAGTAGCCTAACCAAACAGCAGCCGGCCCAAATCCAGAAAAGATGCATATATCTGCCGGGCACAATACACAAAATCCTGCAAATAGCCGGAGAAGCTAAGCACGCCAAAGCCCCGGAGTACCACCAACAGCACCCCGATGTTCATCAGCATGATAATCATCGTGGAAATCACTACACCATTCTCCAGCAAATCCGGCTGTTCTCGAGGAATCATCCAAGTGGTCCAATATAAATGGAAGCACCACCAAAAACCAAAGCCGGCGTAAAACCACGGCTGATACGCTTGGAAGGGAACAATGAAATTCACCCCGAAAAGCACACCCAACCACACCAACATCCACAAGGGCACAAAATAGGGAGATAAGGCAATAAATAGATTATCCGCATCCGTATCCACGTATCCTCCATCCAAATCCACCTTCACAGCTTCCACCCGTGCAAAACAGAGCAACGCCGCTAAGGCATGCGTCAGCTCGTGCCCCAATACGTACAGCCACACCAGCACCGGGTCCGCTAAACGAAAGCCCTTGAGGACCATAAATACCAACCCGCCCAGCATTGTAAACCATACCGGCTCACTCAGCCAAAAAACCACATTCCCCACCACGGGAGCAGCATGGTACAACTGCACCATCAGCGCAAACACCATCACGATGGATAAGGGCAACAAGCCGCAAAGGCCTATGGCCAAGCGTATGGCGCGTTTCCACCCATGCACCGGCTGCCACTCGTCTGCCGGGTCCACATAGCCATAACGCAGCGCACCGGGGGGGACAGATTGCAAATACTCCACGCGCAGGTGCAAGCGCCGCCACACATCTAACGGAGGATTCAGCAAATGCTCCGTCTCGTGGGGTTTATCCACATGCACACGCCAATCCCCATGCTCCGGCAGCTTGGGGCGAGGGCGGCGGGTACTGTGGCGGGGCATACTCATACGGAGGCACAGGCCGGACGAATGTCCTGAATGGAAATGGAAAGGGAAACCCGCCCGCGCCACACATTGCGATCAATAGTAAAGGCGATATCCCATGGCGGATCCGGCAAGCGCACGCTGCCACCGTTGAAAAACATGGCATCGCACTCGCAAGTACCTTGGCGCAATCCCAAGCGCAGGTGGTTTCCCTGCAAATGGCGGGGGGCATCCGTAAGCATCACATTACGCGCCATAAAAATCGGCTGCGGATTGGAATTACCAAAAGGCTCCAACAGCTCATAGCTATCCAACATTTCGAGGGTAAGTTCCGGGAAGCTCACCTCCGCATCGATTTCCAGCACCGGTTTGAGCTGCTCCGGAGTGGTCGTTTCCCGCACAAAGTCTTCAAACCGGGCACGGAAAGCATCTATCATCTCCTCGCGTATCACCAACCCGGCAGCCATATCGTGCCCACCGCCGGAAATAAGCGTATCCGAACAGGCATGAATGGCCTGCACCAGTGATACCCCCGGCACAGAACGACCGGAGCCCTTGCCTACGCCATTCTCATCCAAGGATATCACAAACGTTGGTTTATGGTAGCGCCGCATCAGCAGAGATGCTACAATGCCCACCACGCCGGGATGCCATGAGCGGGAGCCCAGCACAATCACATGGTCCCGCTCCGGGGAAAAGTTCGTTTGGAGCATTTGGAGTGCCTCATTCCGAATTTTTTCCTCTTCCTGCTGGCGGGCTCTGTTGTGCATTTCCAAACGCTGAGCCAATTCCATGGCATCAGCGGAACTTCGTGTAAGCAGCAGCCGGAGTGCATCCATGGGGCTATCCATACGACCGGCGGCATTCAAACGCGGTCCGATACGGAACGAAACGTGCCCGGCATTCGGCCGCCGATTCAAATTCGTCACACGATTCAGCGCCTGAAGGCCTATATTACCGCCATATTCCATTACGCGCAACCCGTGCCGCGTCAGCAAACGGTTTTCCTGCACAAGCGGCACAATATCCGCCACCGTAGCCACGGCCACCACATCCAGATATTGCTTCAAATCAAACTGGGGAAGACGGCGTCTTTTAAGAAGACCATGTGCCAATTTGAACACCACCCCTGCACTGCATAGATATGTAAGCGGGCTATCCTGCTCCAGTTTAGCATTCACCACGGCAAGCGCCGGGGGGCGGCCATAGGGGCTGGCTTCG
The DNA here is from genome assembly GCA_964435145.1 of uncultured Akkermansia sp. GTDB lineage: Bacteria > Verrucomicrobiota > Verrucomicrobiia > Verrucomicrobiales > Akkermansiaceae > Akkermansia. Next base: position 633 of record CAYSYD010000046.1, on the reverse strand, counting down.
TGGTGATCCAGAATCACCACATCCACCCCATGCTGCTGCAACCACGCCACTTCCTCCACGGAGGAAGTGCCACAATCCACCGTAATCATTAGCCCGGGCATCTCCCCGCAGCGTTCAATCGCGCGGGCGATGCCTTCCGCACTCAATCCATAGCCCTCGCGCGTCCGCACGGGTATAAAATAGTCCGTGCGGATACCATAGGCCCGCAGCATCGTATGCAGAAGAGTCACGGAACTCACGCCATCCACATCGTAGTCTCCATAGATGCAGACGTGTTCTCCGTTGTCTGCCGCGCGGAAGATGCGCCCAACGGCAGCATCCATCTCCCGCATGGCGAAAGGGTCCCCTAGGTCAGATAATCGGGGTTTTAGGAATCGCATGGCCTCCTCCCGGCCGCAGATGCCTCTCTGGGCCAGCAACTTCCTCACTAAGAGCGGCAGTTGCCGGTTCAATTCATCACCAAAGTCCACACCTCCGTCCATCGGGCGCAATTCCCAACTGAACTTCGTACTCATGCCAACATCCTATCATTTACAAGCCGTGGGCGTCAAGCTGGAAATCCGTTTCCACCAGGGCAGACACATGTGTCCCAAAGATTTTTTCTGAGGAACGCAAGTGCCGATAAATCCTAGG
>CAYSYD010000045.1:0-15603 GCA_964435145.1 uncultured Akkermansia sp. | reverse complement strand
GGGAGTAAGAAGGGGTCCAAACGCCCTGCGCTCTTTTCGGGGCGTTTGGGGGTTATTGCAGATTGCGCCTCCCAAAAGAATGCTTAGGGCACATGAGCAGCACTGCGCTTTTGCTTTCTGAAGACGCAGAGGAAAGATATTCAGGCAATTTCAATCCATGGGAGGCGCTCAGCCATGGCGGCACAGTGCAAACAGGCAGGATGCGAAATATCGTCCAGCGTTTGTTGCATCGCTCGGCGGGCTAATTCCGGCGTATTGCATTCCGGGCTAATGTGCGCGAGGATAATGTGCTGCAAGTCCGGGTGCGCCATGGAACGAACAAAATCACAGGCTTGTTGATTGGATAAATGTCCCCAGTTCCCGGAGATGCGATTGATAAGTTCGTACGGGCGCCCGGAGTTTTGTAGCATCTCCGGGTCATAATTGGATTCCAAATACAAGGCTTGCACTCCGCCGAGCAGCTCCGGCATTCCCCGCACGATACGCCCGGTATCCGTAACGTATCCCAAACGCACCCCGCCACACTCAAACACATAGCCAAAGGGGTCCGCCGCATCATGGCTCACGCAAAAGGGGGTCGCCTTAATGGCACCCACCTGTACGGGGCTCCCGGGTTCCAGATAGGTATAAAGGGCATGGGGCGCGGCTCCCCGCAAATCCCGAGCCAAATAGCGACTGCAATATATGTTGAGCGCATCCTTGCGGGCAAGCACCCCTAAGCCACACACATGGTCCTGATGCTCGTGCGTGTAAAAAACACCGGAAATTTGGGCTACTGTCAGCCCGCATTCCTTAAGCCCCTTGCGGATGCGAAGTGCGCTAATGCCGGTATCCACCAGTAGGTGGGTGCCACCGCCGGAGATGACGGTGGCATTTCCACGACTACTGCTAGCCAAGACGGAAATTTGCAGCATGTTGAGATGGTTACAAATTCGGGCGCACGTCCTGAGGCGTAAGCGTTTCCAGAGATTTACCCTTAAACTGTCCCGTCTGAGACTCCAGAAATGAGGTAATGTTTTCCACAGTCCGATCCGTGGGGGCTTCCGAAGTTTGAGTTTGCATCATAATACGTACCGCTTTATGGAGCGAATCCACAGAACCGGTGTGGAAGTACGGAGCTGTAAGGGCCACATTGCGCAAGGTGGGTACGCGGAACATATCCGCATGCTCCTTTTTACCCGTATAATCGGCAAGGCCATGGGCACCTTCCTTGTAATCCTCTGCCACAGCAAGGGTACGGAAATCCGCATGGGTGTTGATGTACTCAAAGCTGATACCGCCAAGTGCAGGACCGGCGTGGCAGGTTGCGCAGCCCAGCTTCACGAACTCCTCCATGCCTTCTTTCTGTTCATCTGTCAATGCTTTATCTTCTCCACGCAGGTAACGGTCAAAAGCGGAGTCCGGCGTGACAAGGGTTTTCTCGTATGCAGCAATGGCACCGGTAATGGTTTCTCCCGTAATGCCTTTATCGCCATACACATAGGCAAAAAGTGCCACCAACACGGGATCCTGCTGCAATTTGGCAGCAATCTTCTCCCAATCGGAGGGGTGGGAATAGCCCATTTCCACGGGATTCAGGGGAGGGCCACCTGCCTGTTCCTGAAGATCTGCGGCACGACCGTCCCAGAATTGGCGAATATGCCCTGCGGCGTTATAAGTGGTGGGCGCATTGACCCCCCCCAGCTGGGGCTTACCATCCGGGCCGGGCACACCTTCGGACTTGGCCAAATTATCCGTACCGCCCTTGGTGAGGTCGTGGCAGGAGGCGCAAGAGACTTCATTCGAGGTAGAAAGGCGCCCATCATTATACAATAGCCAGCCCAAATAAATGCGAGCGGATTCCCACTCATTGGAGGGCTCGGATTGCGGAGCAATGGCAGCAAAACGGCGGGCGGCAGCCCCCTCCACACTATATCTGTTGCGCAGCACGGCCACATCCCGCAGCGTGAGGCGAGAACCTATGTGAACAGCCGTATATGCCGCCGGCGGCATATGGCGAGTGGTAAGCACACGGTCCATTTTGAGGTAATCCACCACGCCGGAACGCAGGGAGCCATCGCTTTCCATGGTGAAGGTACGCCGGGCGTTTTCCACATGGTCGCGCAGCAGGCCAAAGGAGAGCAGGTTCAGGAATCTGTTGTAATCAGCCTCCGGGCCGTGGCAATCGGCACATTTTTGTTGAAGAATAATTTTAGCATGTGCATCAGCAGTGGCAGCATCCACCTTGGGGAATGAATCGGCCGCTTTCATGGCATCCACAGCCAGCTGAGAGATTTTACTGCCGGCCACAGCTACACCCCCCGTGGCTGCCAATACAAGAACGTATTTCCAGATTTGTTTCTTCATATAAAAACAGGGCAAGAAGGAAAAAAGGACAAACCTAACGCCGTGGATTCTACCAAGGCACACTTTGAGAAGCAAGCACAAAAAAACCGGTTCCGTTGAGGAACCGGTTTTTTAACCAATAGAAATAAGGAAAGGGAGTACGGAGACTTAGGAAAGAGACGGCTTCTTGGCACGACGCACAGAGCCGAAGCGCTTCTGGAACTTGTCGATGCGACCTTCCGTATCAACAAACTGGTTCTTACCCGTGAAGAAGGGGTGAGAATCGGAAGTAATACCGCAGGATACGACGTAGTGTTCCACGCCATCGATTACCTCAGTTTTGGGGGAGGTCACAGTGGAACGGGTGATGAAGCGGCGGCCCGTGGTGATGTCCACGAACACAACGTTGTTGTACTTGGGATGAATGTCTGCCTTCATAATCTGATTCGGCTGCGTTACCATCGCAGCGCGCAGGGATTGTACGCTTCTTTAGCGTATTGTCAAGCCGTTTTTGAGCTTTATCTGTCACAAGAGAAAGAAAAACGACCTCTCGCATTCAAGGGAGGTCGTTTTTAAAGAGTGTAGGCAGAGCATCAAGCACCGCCGGCATTGGCCATATTAGCCATTTCTTTGGGGAGGAAGTTCTTGAAGCGGCCCTTATCAATAGCTTTCATATAAGCCTCTTCCGGGGAAACAAGACCTTGCTGGAGCTTCTGCCAGATGGCATCGTCCATGAACTGCATACCAAGCCCCTTACCACCGGTAATGACATCGGCCAGTTTCTGGGTGGCACCCTCGCGGATAATAGCGGAAACGGCAGGTGTGGCAAAGAGAATTTCATTCACAGCCACACGTCCCGGCTTATCGCAGCGTTTCATCAAAAGCTGAGCCACGACACCGCGTAAGGAGCCGGCCAGCATGGTGCGAGCCTGGGATTGCTGCTCCGCCGGGAACACGTCAATAATACGGTCCACCGTCTTACGGGCATTGTTCGTATGGAGTGTACCAAATACCAGCAACCCGGTTTCTGCTGCCGTAAGAGCAAGGGAAATGGTTTCCAAATCACGCATCTCACCCACAAGAACGATGTCCGAATCCTCGCGGAGAGAAGCGCGCAGCCCATCGGCAAAGGTGGGGCAGTTAGAGGGGACTTCTCGCTGAGTGATGATGCTATTCTTGGAAGGATGCACGAATTCGATGGGTTCTTCCACCGTGATGATGTGGCGGGAGAAATTCGTGTTGATGTAATCAATCAAAGCAGCCAACGTGGTGGACTTTCCGGAACCGGTAGGCCCGGTCACCAGTACAAGCCCGGAGCGCATTTCACCAAAGCGTTTAATCTGCTCCGGCACGTTGAGTTGCTCCAGAGTGAGAATTTTTGTGGGAATGAGACGGAATACACAACAATATCCGCGCTGTTGCTTCATGTAGTTGCAACGGAAGCGGGAGGTTTCATCCATTTCATAAGCAAAGTCCGCATCGCCGCCCTCTGTAAAATCCTGCCAGAGTTTCGGCGGACAAATGGGCTCCATGAGGTCAATCATATCCTGATGCGTCAGCTCATGCTCGCTCACGGCGGTCACTTCGCCATGCACGCGAATTTTCGGAGGTTGCCCCTCGGAGAGGTGGAGGTCCGAACCGCCCTGCTCTACCAGAATGCGGAAATACTCATCAATCTTGTTACTCATATCTGTGTGTAAGCGGGAAAAGAATTCGTTATACTAGGGGAAAAGAAATCAAGCCTGCGGGTGTTCTTTAAGGAACTTCTCCATCATCACCTTATCCGTGGCACGAGAGGTGCATTCCTCGGCACTAATCGTACCATCAAGGTACAATTGTTGCAGGGAGTCATCCATCAAGCGCATACCCTGGGCCTTACCGGTTTGAATGAGACCGGGAATCATGAAGGTCTTACCCTCGCGGATGCAGTTAGCCACAGCCGCCGTGTTCACCAGCATTTCCAAAGCCATTACACGCCCGGAGCCGTCCTTCTTGGGCACCAACTGCTGGGAGAACACACCACGCAGGGATTCCGAAACCATAATACGGATATGCTCCTGCTCCTCCACCGGAAAGGCATCCAAGATACGGTCAATCGTGCGAGAAGCCGACCCCGTGTGCAAAGTCCCCAGCACAAGGTGACCCGTTTCTGCGGCGGAAAGAGCCAAGGAAATTGTTTCCAGATTGCGCATTTCACCTACCATAATCACATCGGGGTCCTCACGGAGTGCTGCGCGCAATGCTCTTGCGAAAGATTCCGTGTGCTTGTGTACCTCGCGCTGGTTCACGTGGCAGGATTTGCAGGGGAATACCGTTTCGATGGGGTCCTCCATGGTAATGATGTGATCTTTGCGGTCCCCGTTGATAAAGTCGATAATGGCGGAAAGCGTGGTGGATTTACCGGAACCCACAGAACCTGTTACCAAAATCAGACCATTGGTAAAACGGGTAAGAGGCACCACATATTCCTCCGGAAGGTTAATATCCTTCATCGTCGGAATCTTTGTGTTGATAATGCGGTAGCAAATATCATACCCCAAACGCTGGGATACGACGGAGGAACGATAACGGCCGTGAGTGTTCTGGTACGCAAAATCCACATCACCCACATCTTTCAGTCGTGCCCATTCCTTCTCTGTCAGGAAGCTATCCACCAGAGCATGCGTATCCTCCTTGGTAAGGACGGGCGCACCCTCCCATATAGGCTGCAAGTGACCGTTGCGACGCCACGAGGGAGGATTTGCCGTAGGCAAATGGATATCCGAACACTTGCAATCCACCCCTTGCTTCAGGAAATTATCCACATGCAGAGCCAGCAGCACCAGCAACATGCCGGATTCCTGAGCATAAATATACGCATGGTACTTGCCGCATGGTCCATCCGCCACAAAATCAATGGCGCCCTTCTCTGCTAAGGCGGCACGTTGTTCCGCAGTGGTGCAACTTTCGACCAGCTTCCGGGTATCCTCAGCCGTAAGGGCCGGAGCCTCCGGAGCAACAGGTTCATAGGCGGCATTTTTCATCCAGTACGGCTGAAGCCCGGCTCCCAAATACATGGTGGGGCTGCATATGGTGCTACCCAACTTCAGGTACTCTCCGACATTATCAAAAATATAGGCTGAATCGCTCATGACAAGTTCTCATTCAGTTTAGCATCTTCCTTCCGGGGATGCGAGCGAAAAAACAATTACGAAGCATATTTCCGATACAATTTTATCTTCCATAAGCTCGCAAAAACTCTTTTTTGATGTACAGGCGGGATTTTCGCTTGCAAGAATCCGTCCTCGGGGCTATAAATGGGAGAAGCCATGCTCAATTTGCCGAACATATTGACCCTTTCCCGCATACTGCTTGTTATCGTATTTACGATTGTTCTTGCAGTGAGCGGGGAAGTCTCCCCTTTCATCAACGAAGTAAGCGGGGGGTGGTTCTCCCCTATTTCCACAACCGCATGTATAGCCCTCTGGGCCTTTGTGGTGGGAGCCATTACGGATTTTCTGGATGGTTATATTGCCCGCAAGTATAATCTTGTAACTAATTTCGGCAAACTGATGGACCCTCTGGCAGATAAGATTCTGGTGAGTGCCGCCTTCATTTACCTGACATATGCCGGAATCTGCCCCTTCTGGATAACCACCGTCATCATCTTCCGCGAGTTCCTTGTAACAGGCTTGCGACAGCTGGCCGTGGAACAAGGGCAAGTCATTGCTGCGGATCGCTACGGCAAATGGAAAACCGTTTTCCAGTTAGTCTATTGCATTGCCTGCATGGTGCAACTGGCATACGGAGGGAACTTGCCCGAGCCCCTGCGTAGTCTGAGCATTGGACCGGGAGGGGAGATTCTCCGCACCGCCAGCCTTTGGCTTAGCCTGCTGCTCACCGTGGGCAGTGGTCTTAATTATTGCATCCAAAGCCGCCACCTTATCCACTAAGCCACATTCCCGCCACATATGAATATGCGACTTCCTTTCTTCTTAGGGGCCCTCATTCTTTGCTTGGGCAGCTGCCAGCAGCAAAACCGCTATCCGGTGCATTTCCTGACCGAATCCAGCTCCTCGGAAGCCGGGGCATCTTTCAACATCCTCTACTCCGGGCATTACTACAACCGCATGCCCATTATGAGCCTGAAGCATTTTGACAAATTCAAATCCTTTTTGGCGGACGACGGCTCCTACGGCGTTGTACTCTACACCCAAAAAGTATACAGGAATCGTCTATTCACCGCAACGCAGGAAAATATAGGGAAAAGACTTCTTCCCGTGGTAAATGGTCTGGCTTTTGAACCGACGATGATTGACCAAGGCATTCAGGACGGCACCCTCATCATCTGGGGAGGATTAAATGGGTTCGACCTCAAACAGCTTTCTCGCCACATTGAACCCGTTGAGCAGGAAATCGAAGAAAAACGCTATCTGGATGATAACCCGCGCCCCCTGCCCAAGCTGCCCAAGGAAGCGAAGGGGACAAAGGATATGAATGATCGCACCATTCCCGAGATTTTCTCCTACGAATCGTGAGCTTACGCGCAGCCATCTCCTCCGTCCTGCTCTTTGGATTCGCCACAGTCATGGCGTATGAGGATTTGGTATACCAACTTCCCACGCGCAACGATGCCCTTTTCCATGGAAAGCTCAGTGCCTTCTACACGCATGTGGACCGCATTTTCGAGGGCGTAAGCAGTAAGCCTTGGGAAGCGGGCTCTTATGGATTTGTACGTAACCCTTTTCGCCTGAGCAATGGGACCCTAAGGTTCAGCAGGCTTCATGAAGGGATAGACATCTCCCCCATCCAACGCGATGAACAGGGAGAGCCGCAGGATGCCGTACACCCTGTAGCAAGTGGCATCGTAGTGCATGTAAACAATTCCCCGGGCGCTAGCAACTACGGCCGCTACATTGTCGTAGCACACGAAGTACCGGAAGGAACAATTTTCTCGCTCTATGCGCATTTGGCGGAAACCACTTGCCGCACGGGGCAGCGTGTAAATCCGGAATCCCAACTGGGACGCCTTGGTTACAGCGGTAAAGGAATCAACAAGGAACGGGCACACCTGCATTTGGAAATATGCCTGATGATTAACCTCTCCTATCATCGCATAGCCCCCCCCTCCAACAAACATGGGCTGTACAATGGATTCAACCTTGTGGGAATAGACCCGGCAGAATTACTAAAAGCCAGCCGGAATGGACAGCCTATATCCCTGCGGGAACATTGGGAAACACTTAAAGAACATTATCGTGTACGGGTGCCCTGCCACGGCACGATGGATATACTGCGCCGCTATCCATTCCTGTACAAAGGGGATTGGAGCAAGCGTCCTGTTTCTTTGGAAATGGCTTTCACCGCCGAGGGTGTCCCGATTGCAATATACCCTAGTACAGAGCCTACAAATGAACCCATGGTTGTATCCTGCAAACCGGAGCCAACCCTTCAACAAAACTGCACGGCCAACCGCTTGAAGAATGACAGCAGAAATGCTACGCTGACAGCATCCGGAAAGCGTTACATACAGACCTACCTGAGCCACCCCGGCCAATAATGCCCATGAAAACCTCCCTACTTTCCCTGTTTCTTCTGTCTGCAAGCACCCTGCAGGCAGATTTAGCCTCTGCCAAACTGCACTTGCAGGAAGGCTGCCCGGCGGCAGCCGTACAAGCACTCAAGGAAGAACACGGGGAGGAAGCAAACTTCTGGCGCGGGCGGGCGCTCATCGCTTTAGAACGTTTAGCAGCAGCCGCAGAAGAGCTGCGCCAAGTGCCGGCTACGCACCCTCTCTACACTGCTGCGGCAAAGGCTCTACTCTATTGCGCATGGCAATGCCCGGAGGTGGACTTCGCCGCCACTGTTACCCCCATGGCTACTAGTGGAAACACGGAAATAGCCCACTTAGCCACAGCAGCCTTGGCGGAGTATTGGTTGCAAAAGCCGCGCAGCCGGGATAATGCGGCCATGGAACGCCTCCGCAAACTTGCAGACCAGCACCCGAATTTAAGAAACATCCTCCAAATTCTGGAGGTGGATAACCTCCGGCAGCGTGAACAATTTGAGGAGGCCATAGCCCTTTGCCGAGCATTAGAAGCCGGCAATGAATTAACCACATTCCAGAAACATTATATTCGCCTCTCCCTTTCCGAAGTATTTTACGCAAAGGAAAAAGCCACCGCGAACACCCCGGAATCAGCAGTCGGCACCCCTATCCCGGAACTTTCGGACGACGACGAGGATGGTCCCACCTTATCCGCACAAATCAGCGATTACAACGAAGGCAAAGGAGAAGAAACCCTGCTGCACTTCATATCCACACACCCGGAATCGCCCCTGCTGGAGGAAGCCTTCCGCAGACTCTGGGAACACAAAGCATTTGAGACGAGTGATTACGCCAAGCGCAAGCTGGAAGAGTGGATGGCCAACCCGCAAAAAGCCCGGCGAGCCGCCATAGCTCTTCTTTTACGCCAGCGCTTGCTGAGCAACAATTTGGAAGCATGGAACACCCCGGATGTAAGCAGCGCCAACACGGCCATCGCCACCTGCCCGCAAGAACAAACTACTCGAACCATTTTGCTGGAGCAAGTACGCCTCTACATCCAGCAGGAACAAAATAAAGAAGCTGCACTCTACCTGAACATGATTCAGGGAGAAGACGCCCGCACTCGTTACTACCACACCAGACTCCTTCCGGACAAAACAAAGGAAACAGCCCAAGCCTATCTGGACTGCGCCAAGGAAGCACCGGAAGATATCCGAAATGCGGCTTTGGTAAATGCCCTGCTTTGCGCCCTTCACTCCGGAGATAAAGAAATGGAGGAGCATATCCTTTCTTTGCCGGCTGCCCCCCCCCCCACGCAGTTTCAACTCCTCTCCGCCCGAGTAGCTCACCGGCTTGCCTCAGATCCGGCACAGGCAGCCCAAGATCTGGCAACTCTGCGTTCCATGGAGGCGCCCTCCACCGCTCAAAAACTGGATACGGAATTAGATTATGCCTGCTACCTGCTCCATGAAAACATAGATGCGGCCATAGACTTTCTGGCTTCCGAATCCACGCAAAGCAGCGTGAAAAACGCCACCGAAGCACAACTTCTGCGCTATATCGCCATACAGGAAAAAGCATTCCAGCAAAACGCAGAAGGAGATGAAATACAAAAAGCAGCTGCCGCAGAGCCTATTTTGAGAAAAGCTCTTGCCGGAGCCTCATCCCACCGAGTACAAGCCATCCTCACCCTGCGGCTGGCCCACCTGCTCTCCCTACAAGGTAAACATAGTAACGCGCTGAAAACACTTCACACGCTCGTTCGCAACAGCCCGGATAACAGCCCCTACATAGCCCGAGCCACATATATGGCCGCCCGAGAATCCGAGTTGGTGGGTACATTGCGCAGCCTCAAAAGAGCAGAATACCTCTATGGACGCTGCATGGATACAGCACCGGAGCTGCACACCAAGGCCTGCATCCACCGGGCAGCCATCCTCGTACGTTTGGGGCAGTTTGACAAGGCAGACGAGCTTCTGCAACACATGCTCCGCCAGCAAGCCCCCCTGCTCCGCCCAGAGGACAAGGTCCTCATCTACGCCGTACAAGCGAACGGACAAGCACTTTCCGGCAATGCCGAAGGTCGCAATAAAGCAGTGGAAATAAGTGCCGCCATGGTGAACATTCCTAACCTTCCCCGCCGCTGGCGCTTCCGGGCACTGTTACACCATGCCCTATTCTGTTCCCGTGCAGGCATGCACGAACAATCACTGGAAGCCTACCGCAAAGTACTTGAGATGAATCCCGCCACGGGCGCCAAACCGGAACAGGCAGAATGGTTAGTATTTTATTCTGCCGGCACGGGCGAAGTAGTACAGCTCCTGCATTTGGAACGATTTGAGGAAGCAGCCATAGCGGCAGAAAAAGTGGCAGCCTGGAATCCGGCCTCGGCTAACCCCAAGAGAGTACGCCAGTTTACCAACTGGGCAAAGTTTATCCGCCAAACACGCTTTATCCCCTATTAATCAGAGGGGAAGGAATTACCAGCGCAGCTTGGCACGCAAACGGGCGGCATAGTCAAACCCCGGCAGCGCCAGCAGACGAATGGGATTCGGAGCCTTGCGAATAGTCAGCGTCTCATTCAGAGAGATGGGATAAGTATTTCTCCCATCCAGAGAGAAAATGAGCGATTCTTCCGCACGACCGCGGCGCTCGCAAGGACGCAAAGTAATTTCCACGGAATCCGGCAACACCACGGGACGGCTGGTGAGGCTATGCGGGCAAATGGGGGTAAGGCACATCACATCTGCCGTAGGCCACATAAGAGGTCCCCCTGCGGAAAGAGAATAAGCTGTGGAACCGGTGGGGGTTGCCACCAAAATACCATCCGCATGGTAACGATTCAGCAGCTTACCATCCAGTTCCACGTCCACATCTATCATCTTACCCGTTTGGGCACGAGAGAGAGCAAGCTCATTCAATGCGTAAAACCGGCGGGAAGCCTCCCGGCCGGACTCATTAAACTTACACACCTGCAACATAGCACGGGTTTCCACCACATGAGTTCCGCTTGCTAAATGCTGTACAAGCGGCAAAATGTCCTCCTTACCGCATGCGCTCAGGAAACCTAAATGCCCCGTGTTAATCCCCCCCAAAATAGTACCATAACTGCTGGCATTCAGCGCAGCCGAAAGCATGGTACCATCCCCGCCCAGACAAAGGAGCAACTCCGGGTGGCTCAATTCCGGGTCATTCAACGAAAGTTTCCCCATTTCATAGGCATTCAACCCCGCAGCAGCGCAAGCCTCCAGTAAACGTTCCATCACCTGCACGCTTGTTGCAGTGCGATGCGGCACAAACACACCTATGGATTTGGGAACCTGCATGAAAAAAGATGAAATTAGCGTTGCTCCCGCACAATCTCCGTACCAATGCCCTCCGGCGTAAAAATCTCCAGCAGGAGAGTGTGCGGCAAGCGTCCATCAATAAAGTGAACCTTACGCACGCCTGCATTCAACGCATCCACAGCACTCTTTACCTTAGGAATCATCCCGCCGGAGATAACGCCCTGCTCGATAAGCTCAAATGCTTCCTTGCGATTTATACTCTTGATAATGGACGTAGGATCCAGCGGGTCATTCATCAACCCGGGCACATCCGAAATGTAAACCAATTTCACGGGTTTAAGCTCTCGGGCAAGGGCAGCAGCGGCCAAATCCGCATTCACATTGAGAGCTTGGCGGGTACCCAGCTCTCGGGCAAGCGGAGAAATCACCGGCGTAAGCTGCAAGGAAAGAGCCTCTTCCACGCGAGAAAGCTGGCAGCCAATCACTCGCCCCACCATCCCAATATCCAGCGGAGCGCCGGAGGCATCCTTCTCCATCAGTTTTTCCCCCACAAATACATTTGTACCGGGAATACCCACCGCCTTGCCTCCATGGTCACGCATCATCTCCACCAGCCCCGGGTTAATAGTGCCGGAAAGCGTGCGCTCCACAATATCTATCGCCTCCGGAGTAGTTACCCGCAGCCCATTGACAAAGCGAGCTTCCAACCCGGCCTCCGCCATGGCTTTGGAAATAGCCTTTCCCCCGCCATGCACCACCACCGGGTTAAGCCCCATCGTCTCCATCACCACAATATCCCGCATAAGGGATTTTACCAGCTCCGGGTCATCCATGGCAGAACCGCCAAACTTGATAAGAATGGTCTTATCCCGATACGACTGAAGATACGGCAGAGCCTCAATCAGAATATCTGCCTTCAGAATCTCCTGATCCGGAGTTACAACCTTGCGTGTAGTAATCATGGCTTAGATATAGCGTTTAATTTTGAAAATGATAAGGGGAAGCGCCCCGGCCAACACCATCAGCACCAAAGAAATCCATACCCCATACTCACTATCCAAAAACGGAATAAAGCGGAAATTCATGCCAAAAACACTGGCAATGAGCGTGGGCGGCAGAAAAACAACACTCGTTATGGTAAAAACCTTGAAAATGTCATTCTGCTCGATGCTTATAAGCCCCAGCACGGCATCCAACATGAAATTAATCTTGTTCGACAGGAACGAGGCGTACTCAGAAAGAGAACTCACGTCGCGAGAAACGGGGCGCAACGGCATATATAGGCTATCCTGCCCTCCAATGCACGAATCCTCGTTCCCGGCATAGGTAATGAGACGCAGCAAGTTAACCAAAGCATCGCGCTGGCGGGTAATGAGGTCACCCACGCGGCCAAGCTCCTCCAACGCATCACGTAAATCTTCCGTGTCCGGGTCCTCCACCTTTTCCTTCCGCCGTGTGTGGTGCGTACGAAATACCTTTTTGGAAAGAGCATCCAATTCCGTACCAAATCGTTCCAACACGTCCGCCTGGCGATCCACCAGCGTTTCCAACAGCCCCACAAAAACCAAATCCCGATTTGTTTGCGACATGCGGAGCAACTGGTGGGAAAATACGCGGAAAGAGTATGAGTCCGTGTGACGAATCGTAATCAACACACGCCCCTTAAGAATGAAAGTAATCTCCGCGATAATAGGATCGTCCGTCTCCACACGGCTAAGCACCGTCGTCGTCATAAAGCGGCCCCCATCCTCGCAGTATAATCGGGAGGTAGCCTCAATTTCGCGCATCTCGTCCTTAGTGGGCATTTCGATAGCGCAAAGAGATTCCGCATAACGCAGCTCCTCAGCATCCGGGGTAAGGAGATCTATCCAAAACACACCACCACGGCGGGTTCCCTGTTCTTCCAACCCCACCGTACGGGCAATGCCATTTTCTGTCTGAGTGTATATGCGAATCATCTCTCTTCCTTTTTTTGAGGGGTGGTGATTTGATTTCAAGCTTGCACACGCCAGCAGCGCCGCAGCAAAAGCATGCTCCTTTTTTTACAGAAAATCAAGCTAATTATGCCTAAACATACCGCAAGCAGGACAATTATTACACAGCTCTCAGGCATTAAAACGCATATTTACCTTTTTTTCTTCTTACCAATCCCCGCTCTGAGAACAAGTAACACCAGCAGCACACCGGCACCAATAGCGGACAATCGCACAATATCGACTTCATCCACCGGGGTTGCCCGTATCCGCACTGCGGGACAATTATATCTCCAGGCTTTGACGTAAGCATTATCCGTTCCATCCCCCCGCGGGAACGTCCCATCCGGACGAAGATTCATAGCCGTGCCCATAATTTTTCCGGGATACGGAGGAGCATCATAATACACCATATAGAGAGCATCCTCCGTAGAACCATCCCAGCACAGAGTAACCGTCAGAATATCATCCTTCTCAAACAGGAAAGCCTTTTTCTTGGATTTACATTTCACAGTAACCCTATCCTTCTTTGTATCCGGAATAGGCCGCGCAATGGAATCCTCCCCGTTAGAAACGACAACACGGCGTTCTCTCCCGGTAAAATACCCCTGAGGATGCCCTATCCAAGAAATAGAATCCAACCTGTAACGATGACCCTCCTTCAACCTGCCGGCTCCATAAAGATTCTGCACATCAACATAGAAATTCATGCGGCTTTCCTTGCCTAGGCGGCTATAACTCCCACCTTTGTTAGCCACACCCTCCTGCCCCTTGTATAGAGAACTGGCATTACCATCTCTACTCACCAACTTCGTATCCAATACAATAGGTTTGGGATTTCCCCTCACGAAATCCATTACCTGCTCCACATAGCCATTCACCCCGCCCCCAAACGCCATACTACCCAGCAGCATCAGCATTAGAAATATCTTTTTCATCATCTCAGAATAGAATTATAAAGCACACGAAAACGCATGTAAAACATAACATATTTGCGATAGTTCCTCAAGATAAATGTGCTATTTTTTCCTCATGTATCCCAAAACATTTTTCTGAGAGACACAAATGCCGATAAATCCTAAGCTTTCCGAAAAGAGGCTTTTTTTCGAAGCCCCGCCCCCAACCCGGACGGCTCCATCACCACCACCATATCCCCTCAAAACATCAAACCCCACCCCGCATTACCACCCACAGAGCCCCCCGCAGGAAACACCACCTTCACCCCAAGACAAGAACCCATCGTCCTCCTCCGCAAAAAGAACGGCACACACCTCTGCATCTCAGGGCGCACACACCTCCGCATCGCCCAACAAACAAACACACCCTTCATCAAAGCCACCATCTACCCCCACGATGAAACGTGGACACAAGACACCATCCTCACCTATAACGCCCACCGCCACATCCTCAGCCGCACCGCCACCACACAGCACTACACCACATACCTCCGCCTCAACCCCACCACACACGCCCAAGCAGAACAACAAGGCATCGTCCCTCGCACCGCAGACGGCTCCCCTGCCGCCACCTACACCACCGCACGCACCCTTGCCCAAAACCTCACACCCGCACAATTCCGCCGCTACATCCACGGAAAACTATCCCCAAACACCCTAAAAAAAGCACTCAACACCCCAGCCACCTTCGCGCTGGAAACCACGGACGAAATGCAGCAAATCGAGCATACCTCCCGCCAGAACGGCACCTTCATGCTCGCCCCAAACGGCAAACCCACCAACCTCACAAAGCACCAATGGCTCCAAGTACGCACCAAAGCATTTAAGTCGTGGTTCGGCAATTGGGAGCGTGCTGCGGAGTTGACGTTTGACGGACGCGAATACAATAATGAAACTTGCCTTAAAATGTTGGCTGAGGAAGCAGGTACTCCGTTCGTTAATGATGAGACGGGGATTGAGGCAGAGATAAATAACCGACAGAGAGGGAAAATAACGAGTGGTAAGGCTCAGCGTAAGTCTCGTGAATCAGGCTTTTCTACAGGGGTGCATAACTATGTGGCTGCTCATATTCGCCGGTTGTTCAAGCATGCAGTGCATGTAGGCGATTATCGAGACAAAAATGCAAGCAATGACATTCTTGCGATTAAGCGTTTTGTATGCCCTGTTCGTATTAAGGGAGTAGAGGCATTTGCCTATATGACCGCAAAGGAATTAAAGCAGCATGGCCACAAGATTTACACGCTGGAGCTTAATACAATAGAAAGGCTCGGAGGTAACTTAGACGAACATTTCAAGGAAATACTCAATCCCTCTCCGAGCGAGGATATTGTAGCACGGGTTAAGTCTTTAAGCAAGACTTATTTTGAAGATTCTTCCGGGTCTGTTTCAAATCACATGTGTCCCAAAGTTTCGCAGGGAGGAGAAAAGTGATATTCTCTTTCAGGCTGGCACAAAAAATAAAAATGGAAGGTTGAGTTTTTCCCAATAAACCATATATTGGGGTTGTACAAAACACACACCTTCCATGGCTAAAC
>CAYSYD010000044.1:0-15607 GCA_964435145.1 uncultured Akkermansia sp. | reverse complement strand
ACCTGCATGCCTACTATCATTGCTGGCCGGATGGCTCTGCAAATGATAGCAATAACTTTACGGCGCGTCTCATCGGTAATGTGGAGAATGCACACACACGCCTCAGCGGCTCCGTGTTTGACCACAACGCCCGCCAGTACAGCATCGATCCGGATGGCGTCAATGTCGGTACCGGTAACCTGAGCTACTTTGATACTCGTCCCATGTTGGAGCAGGGTAGCAAGAGCGCCGGTTATGCCCGCACTCCTGTTATGCTGGCTTTCATGAGCAACTTCGGTCTGGTGACGGAGGAATCCGGCACCCAACAGGAAGGCTCTTCCCAGCAGAAGGAACAGACATATAACCTCCGCATGTGCTTTGCCCCCATGTTCCTGTGGTGGAATCCTTATAACGTGCCCATGCGCATCCGCGGCAAGCAGCTTTGGGCTCAGTCCGCTCCTTATAAGACCACTTGGTTGGAGACTTATGCCATTGGAGCCCTTACGAGTAACCAGTGGGGGTGGAGTCGCTATGGTATGCGTGCCACTTCCCGCACGGATAAGAACGCAGACGGCTTCGGTCAGGATTACGGTGATTATTTCCAGAACACCTTGGGAGGGGAAAATGAAGACATCGTGTTCCAGCCGGGTGAGGTGCTTTTCTTTTCCCCGGGGAAAGCTCGTTTGACAGAGGATTACACCAAGGGCTTCTCTAACCCGTGGGTAACAGGGTATAACCCCAGCAGTGTTTCCGGGTATAAAGCTCACTTCTACGCTAATAAAAAACAGAGCGAGGTGGACAACGGAACGTGGTATGTTCGTCTGCGCATGGGGCAGGGAGAGAGCCAAGCCACTAATGGTAGCGTAAATACGGATGGTTATTACTTTGCACCTCGCCGTGCAGACTGCATCACTGTGATGTCCGGTTACAATGGGCAGGAGGGAACGAATGCAAATAACACAGCTTTTGGTAAGCGCGCCTCCTCCCCGCACCGCATGCTGCTGGGGTGGTACGACCCGGATAAAGACACCGGGATGGAATTTGTGGATCAGGAGAGCGGCACTTGGAACACGGATGGTTCCCAGTCGGACGAAACCTTGCCATACTACATTGCCGCCATGGGCGTGGTGGCTAAATCCGCGAACGCGAATGTGGATGCATACATTCGCCAAGGAGATTACCGCACAAAGATTTGGCAGCACTCCAGCCCGGCTCTCTGGGGCAGCATGCTTGTGACCCCGGATGACCAAATGCGCAAATACCACCCCTACCAGCTGGCGGTTCTCTCCGTAGGTTCCGGTCTGGATACCAGCCCCATGGATAACATTGGTCGCAACGGCTACTTGGGCATTACCGGTGAGGGTGAGCAGGTGTCCTATGCTTCCGTGTTGGAACTTCCGGTGCATCCTCCGTTCTCTCTGGCCGGTTTCTCCGGCATGCGTTTGCAGCCGGGCTGGTACGATTGCCCCTCCGATGGCGACTTTACCGCGCAGTCCATTCTGCGCCGCATGCAGTATCAGGCCGGTGTGCCCGGCGTGGGCATCGGTAATGCCTTTGCAGACCCCTGCCTGCCGCCGGATGATGTGTATACCTTCTTCCAGAATCCCTCCTTTACGGATTTGATGAAGACAAACTCTCTCATCTTTGGTGATTTCTTCGACCATGGGTTGCTGATTAACGATGCCATGTGGGATACATGGTTCTGCTCCTCCATTTCTTCTATGCCGACCAAGAACGGCAAGCGCGAAGCAAAGGATGTGCTGGAGAAGTTCCTCTCCGGCGAGGAGGAATTGCCCGTTTCCCGCTATAAGAAAACGGCCACCCCCTACAACAATGACCAGATTATCTCCCGCATCATGGATGGGGATGGTTGGAAGTATATTGCCCAGTACCTGATGATTGATGGCGGCTTCAACGTGAACTCCATTTCCGTGGAAGCATGGGCTGCTGTGTTGCAGGGCCTTGCCCAGCGCAAGCTCGTCACCGGAAAGAATGGGCAACTGCGTTTTGTGGAGGATGGCAAGGGCGATAATCAGGTACTCTTCTCCCGTTTCATGCTTTCCACCACGGATAAGAGCGTGGATTCGCTCGGTGGCTACAGCATGATGCAGGGTTCCTCCACCTTCCGCGATGGCGGAATGGCCTCTGCATGGAGTGAGGTGCGTATGCTGGAGCCGGAAGCCATTCGCCGCTTGGCGGAGGAAATGGTGAAGCAAGTGCGCAAGCGCGGCCCTTTCCTGAGCATGTCCGATTTCATCAATCGCCGCCTTGAATCCGGAGAGCATGGCCTCAAGGGAGCATTGCAGGCCGCTATTGATGCCACGGATATTAACCGCGATTTTCAGGAAGTCAAGATTCAGGGGCTTACCGGTTCTCTGTTCAAGAACCCGCAGGCGGATGAAGGCTCCCTGCACACTGCGGCTCCGGGATACCTGATTCAGAGTGATGTATTGGCCTCTCTGGGCAACATCCTGACCGTACGTGATGATACGTTCACGGTGCGAGCCTATGGTTGCGTGCGTAATCCTGCCGATGCGATTTTGGCTCAGGCCTGGTGCGAAGCTGTGGTGCAGCGTACCACCAACTATGTGGACCCGACGAATAAGCCTGCTGATTCGGAGTACAAGCCGGATGGCTCTCGTGCGGAAGGTCTTTCCACTGCAAACAAGGTGCTTGGTCGCCAGTTCCGTATTGTATCCTTCAAGTGGTTAGACCAGTGGGATATTTAATCCGGTGAAAATACTTATCTAAGAAAAGAGCGGCCGTGCGGATTTCTATCTGCACGGCCGCTTGATTTGGTGATAATGGCACAGTGATGTGTTAAATCGCGGCCTGCTTATGCTTCGGAGAATTCCTGCCGCTAAAGTAATCATGAGGCTGTTACGGAAGAAGAAGCGATGGGGGCGTTTCGTCTCCCGTATTTACAAGTTGCAGGAATGGAGAATATCGCGAGGCTCATTGAGCAAGACCTCGGCATGTTCATTGAACTGAGTATTAAGTTGCAGTGTAATAGAGAGACTGCTACCGTTCTCCGTCTTGTATGTATTGCCGGGAGAGTATACCAGAGAGGCAAAAGGATTCGGGTTATCCGTTGTCCTATCCCGGTCATGGTTAGCGTGCCATCCTTTAAGAAAACAGCTCAGAAGTTTTGCTCCGTTACGATGTTGGGTTCTGGCGAAGCGTATATCCGGCTTTGGTGATTGTTTCGCGCAGGAGAGCTTCCTCCACCTTGGCGGAGAGCGTTACCTGCACGGAGCCGATGTTGTGGTCTGCCCGGCAATCTTCCACCCCGGGCAGGGCGGTGAGAGCTTGGCAAACATGGCGTTCACAGTGAGGGCACATCATGCCCTCCACGCAGAGTGTCAATGTGGTGTTCGTGGTCATATGGGAGGAATCTATGGGTGAGAGGGAGAGTTTGCGTAGGCGCAGGGCATTGAGTACTACGCAGATACTGCTGATGCTCATAGCGGCAGCAGCGGCAGCCGGAGAAAGGAGAATGCCGCAAGAGGGATAGAGGGCTCCTGCTGCTAAAGGAATCATGAGGCAGTTATAAAAGAAAGCCCAGAAGAGGTTTTGCCGTATATTGCGGATAACGGCTTGGCTGAGTTTCAGCGTGGCCGGCAAATCCAGCAGGTCATTATGCATCAGAATAATATCTGCGCTGCAGAGGGCCGCATCCGCCCCGGAGCCTATGGCCACACCGGTATCTGCCAGCATGAGGGCGGGGGCATCGTTAATGCCATCTCCCACCATCATCACGTTTTCCCCTTGCTTGCGAAGCCGGGAAACGAGGTCGGCTTTGTCGGTGGGTAGGGCCTCTGCGTGGAATTCCCGGATTCCGGCTTGGTCGGCAATAGCTTGTGCTGTGAGTGGGTGGTCCCCCGTCATCATGATGACGCGAATGCCTTTGCTGCGGAGTTCCTCAATGGCTTGCTTACCGGTGGGTTTGATGGGGTCTGTGAGGGTGATGCAACCCAGGAGGCGGGAATCTTTAACGATGTAAATAGGTGTTTCTCCCTGCCGGGCAAGAGTATCGGCCAAAGCCTCATCCACACGGATGCCGAGTTCCTGCATGAGGAGTCTGTTCCCCGCCATGCAGGGCACTCCTGCCAGAGTGCCGGAGATGCCGCGTCCCGGCAAGTATTGCAGACTCTCCGCCGGAGGCTGCGCGGGAAGGTGGGCTCCGGCTTTTGTAATGGCTTTGGCAAGGGGATGTTTGCTACTGCTTTCCAGAGCTATGGCAGTGAGGAGCAGCTCATTCTCTGCCACGCCTTTTTCCGGGAGCATGCGGCTAAGCATGGGCCGGCCCAGAGTGATGGTACCGGTTTTATCGAGGATGACAACGCCGGTGTTTCGTACTTTTTCCAAGGCTGCACCTTGGCGGAAGAGAATTCCCCGCTCTGTGCCTTTACCTGCCCCTGTCATAATGGCCACGGGAGTGGCTAATCCCAGCGCACAGGGGCAAGAAACGACTAAAACGGAAATGGCACAGCCTATGGCAAAGGCTGCACTAGCGCCGAAAAGAATCCACAGAGTGGCTGTTAGCAGCGAAAGCCCCACGACAATGGGTACAAAAATTCCGGAAATAGAATCTGCCATGCGGGCAATGGGAGCTTTGGAGGCCGCCGCTTCGCCCACCAGGCGGATGATATGGCTTAGCGAGGAATCCTCTCGGCTATGGGTAACGCATACACGCAGGAGCCCCTCTCCGTTTATTGTGCCGGCAAAGACGGGATGCCCGGCTTCTTTGAGGGTGGGTAGGCTTTCGCCGGTGAGGGCAGCTTCATCTATGGCTGAAACACCTTCAATCACTTTACCATCGGCCGGGATACGGCATCCCGGCGCAATATGGAGAACGTCTCCCGGCCGGAGTTCTGCTGCAGGAATGGTGCTGAGTTGTCCATCCTCATATTTAGTGGCTGTATTCGGGAGTAATTGGCGCAGCTGTTCCAGGGCAGAAGCGGTTTTGACTGTGGCACGGCTTTCCAACCATTTCCCCAGCGTGATGAGGGTGAGAATCATGCCGGCGGCTTCGGCATATATGGTGCCGCTGTGGAGCCACAGGTAATCTACAGCGGTGTATAAGAGCCCGGCTGCAGCACCAAGTGCCACCAGAGTGTCCATGTTGGGCGCCTTCTGGAGAACGGCTTTGAATCCGGAGGAGAAAAAGCGACGGTTTAGCCAGAGAATGGGCAGTACAAGGAGGCATTGGCATGCTTGCGAGATATCTCCCGGTATGGCATGGTGCAGCACCGTCATGGGAAGCAGGAAGGCAAAAGAGAGTATAAGGCGGCGGCGGATGGCTTGGTTATCCTGCTTGGCCGGAGTACCCGGCGTAGTCATTTCCTTTGCTCCGTACCCGGCGGCTTCCACCACGGCGGCAATTTCCAAAGCGTTGGTTGCATCGGCATCGTATTCCACCTGCATACTGGCCGTGAGGAGATTGACCTGTACGTTTTGAATCCCTGCGGCTTGGCGCACGCAACGTTCCACTCCGGAGGAGCAGGCGGAGCAGCTCATCCCTGTAATGCTGAAGGAAGTTTTTGTGAGAAGCACATTGTTAGTTTAGACGAACAAGGCGTGAAAATCAATGTTCGGGTGCGTCAGTTTGAGGGGGACATTGGCTGAGCCAGCAGTTCATCAATCTTGGAGGAACGGGAGTAGCCCGCCGCATCATATCCCTGCGGGGATTTGAGTTTCGGGTTCGCACCATATTCCATCAGAGTGCGAACCATGGGGCGGTGATCATTCATCACCGCATGCATGAGGGGTGTAATCCCCTCTGCGTCGGCATCATTGGGGGCGGCGCCGGCTTGCAGCATGGACTTTACCATGGAGAGACGACCGGAAAGCACCGCCGCCGTCAGCGGAGTATTTCCATCTGCTCCCTTGCGTTGGAAGGAGGCTCCGGCAGAGAGCAGGGGAGCAAGGAGAGGGGCGTGCCCCTGCTCAGCAGCGTTAAGGAGAGCCTCCTGCACAAGAGGGGCATGCTGAGGCGTTTCCGGCAGGGTAAGGATTTCCTGCACCATGGCACGCTTGCCTAAAGCCGCAGCCAGCGGCAGTAGCGTGTGCCCTTCTGCATTAGGGGAAAAGGGGGAAGCTCCCTCGTTTTTCCATGCTGTGTACAGTTGGCGGCAGGTGGCCAAATCCCGGCGTTGGGACGCATCCTTTTGGGAGAGCAACACCCATGCACAACTGCCCAGAATAAGGTACACACAGCTCCAGACCACCGGCATGAGTATTTTACGGTGGGCAAAGGCTCGGGCGAGGCTTAGTGCGCCATTGACCAAAAATCCCGTGGTGCAGAGGGTGAGCAGCCAAAGCTCCACCCCTCCGGGCGTTTCTTCCCCGGATAGCATTTTCCATGAGAAGAGCCCCATGACGATGAGCAACAAGACAGGATTGGCAAAGTCTCTCATATGTTGCAAGTACTTTACCAAACATGGGGAGAACTGTCCAGCGCCAAAGTGTGCTGAAAACAGAACACCACCCGGCTGAGTGTGTGGGGTGGTGTTCGGAAGGAAGGGTGGAGATGGGGTTTTCTCTCAGATGCGGCGTTTGCGGCGGAAATCGAGCATGGCCATTTGCTTGGCAATATGGGCTTCCAGCTTGGCCTGTTCCTCGCGGTCCAATACGGAGGAGGCATTGCGGAAGGCTGCCTGAGCGCGCTCGATGGCTTGTTCCACGGTGGCTGTATCAATTTCACTTGCCTCCAGCACGGTATCCGTTACAATGAGAAGCTGGTCATTTGATACTTGCAGGAACCCGCCGCCGATGAAGAGAGCCGAGGTTTCCTCCCCGGGGATTCGGTAGCTTAGTTCGCCGTTACCCAGTGCTGCGATAAGATCCGCGTGCCCGGGCAGAATCTCCATTTCCCCCTGTGCGGATGGCACCAGCACGCTGCTTACGGAGGCGTCCACCGCCGTACGCATGGGGGTGATGATTTTGAGTTGGAGGGGCATGGTGATTATTCTTTTTCAACGGTGTCGATACCGCCCTTCATGTAGAAATTACCCTCGGGTACGGAGTCCCACTTGCCGTCCAGAATTTCGGCGAAGCCGCGGACGGTTTCCGCCACGGGAACGTACTGCCCCTTGATGCCGGTGAACACCTCTGCCACGCTGAAAGGCTGGGAGAGGAAACGCTGAATCTTACGCGCACGGCTCACTGTGAGTTTATCCTGCTCGGAAAGCTCATCCATGCCGAGAATGGCAATCATATCCTGCAAATCCTTGTAGCGCTGGAGTGTTTGCTGCACGCCTCGGGCAACGCGGTAGTGTTCCTCGCCCACCAGCTCGGGGGAGAGCGCCTTGGAGGTGGAAGCCAGCGGGTCCACGGCAGGGTAAATACCCTGAGCTGCCAGCGCTCGCTCCAACACCACAGTGGAATCCAAGTGGGAGAAAGTAGTGGCCGGGGCAGGGTCCGTCAAGTCATCCGCCGGCACATATACAGCCTGCATGGAGGTGATGGAGCCTTTCTTGGTGGAGGTAATGCGCTCTTGGAGACCGGCCATTTCCTCCGCGAGGTTGGGCTGGTAACCCACGGCAGAAGGCGTGCGCCCCAGCAGAGCGGATACCTCGGAACCGGCTTGAGAGAAACGGAAGATGTTATCCACGAAGAGCAGTACATCGCGGTTCTCTTCGTCGCGGAAGTATTCTGACATGGAAAGGGCGGAGAGTGCCACGCGCAGACGGGCACCCGGGGGCTCGTTCATCTGCCCGTATACCAGTGCCACCTTAGAGTTTTCGGGGTTGGCTTGGTCAATCACGCCGGATTCGCTCATTTCCATGTAGAAATCGTTGCCTTCTCGGGTACGCTCGCCCACGCCGGCGAACACGGACAAGCCGGAGTGCGCCTTGGCAATGTTGTTAATAAGCTCCATGATAAGCACCGTTTTGCCCACACCGGCACCACCGAATGAACCGGCTTTACCACCTTTGAGGAAGGGGCAGATAAGGTCAATCACCTTGATGCCGGATTCCAACACCTCCGAGGAGGTTGCCTGTTCTTCCAGAGAGGGAGCTTCGCGGTGAATCGGGTAGCGCTTTACATCTTCCAGCTGCCCTTTTTCGTCCACAGTCTCGCCCAGTACGTTAAAGATGCGGCCAAGAACCTTGGGCCCCACGGGAACAGAAATGGGGGCTCCGGTATCCACCACGGTCATGCCGCGCTTCAGACCGTCCGTGGAACTCATGGCAACGGTGCGAGCCCAACCATCTGTGAGGTGTTGCTCCACCTCAAGCACAAGCTTGGAGGGCTTGCCGTCCACCTCGTATTCCACGGTGAGGGCATTGTAAATGGCGGGCATTTCGGCCTGAGAGAAGTCGACGTCTACAACGGCGCCGATGATCTGCACGATTTTACCTGTGTTCATGATAGAGAAGTATGTGTATGAAAATGAGTTGAGGGGGTGGGAGGAATTATTCCATGGCTTTCATAGCCGTTGTAATTTCGAGTAGCTCGTTGGTAATCTGAGTTTGGCGGGCTTTGTTGTATTCCAGAGTAAGCTCGCCAATGAGCGTTTTGGCGTTCTCTGTGGCAGCTTTCATGGCCACCATGCGGGCAGATTGTTCGCTGGCCTTGCCTTCCAGAATCATTTGCACCAGCTGGTGGCTGAAATAGAGGGGCAAAATGGCGTTTAGCAGAGTTTTAGGATCCGGCTCCAGAAGGAAATTGGGATTGCTGTCATCGTCAATATCATCCTGTGCTGCCACCTTCAGAAGCTCCTCGCGGGAAAGGGGCAGAAGTTTCATGCACTCCGTGCGCTGCACCATGACGTTGATGAATTTTTGGTAGATGACTTCAACGCGGTTATAGGTGCCTTCCGTAAAGCCTTTGCGGATGAGCTGGAAGATGGGTTTAAGCTCCGCTTCTTCCACGGTATCCCCAATGGTGAAAGAGGCCACCAGATTGCGCCCGCAGCGGGTTAACTGGGAATTGAGTTTGGTGCCCACCGTAAGGTAGTCCGCCTGCGGGTCGCATTTTTGCAGCACATCCTTGAAAAGATTGGCATTCAGTGCGCCGCAGAGGCCGCGGTCGGTACTTACCACGATGACAAGGGTTTTGCCCTTGGTGCGTTCCTCCATCAGGGGGGAGGCGGCTTCTGCCAGAGTATCCTGCAAGTGCTGGAGCACATGGGCCAGGGCACTCATGTAAGTTCGCCCTTTGAGCGCCAGCTCTTGGGCACGCCGCATCTTGGCGGACGCAACCATTTGCATCGCTTTGGTAATTTGCGATGTGTTGCGTACCGATTTGATGCGGCGTTTAATGTCTCGGAGACTTGCCATGGTCGGGGGGTTACTTCGTCATGCGGGATTTAAAGGCAGTCATAAACTGCTTGAGGCGGGCATCGATGTCATCCGTGAGGGCTTTCTCCGCCTCGATGGCTGCCAGAAGTTCCGGCTGGCCGGTGCGGGCATCCTCCTCCATGCTGCGAACAACCTGTTGCACCTTATCCACGGGTACATCATCGAGGTAGCCTTTCTGGATGGCGTAGAGGTCAATCACCTCAATGCTGAGGCTCTTCGGGTCATATTGCCCCTGTTTGAAAAGCTCCACAATGCGGCGTCCGCGTTCGAGCTTGGCCTTGGTGTTAGCATCGAGGTCGGAGCCGAACTGGGCGAAAGCCTGAAGTTCTTCGAACTGCGCCAAATCGAGCTTCACGGAACCGGCCAGTTTTTTAACAATCTTGGTTTGGGCAGAGGAGCCCACACGCGATACGGAGATGCCCACGTTAATTGCAGGGCGCACACCTTGGTAGAACAGGTCCGTATCCAAGAAAATCTGCCCGTCGGTAATGGAAATCACATTCGTGGGAATGTAGGCCGAAACGTCGCCGGCCTGCGTCTCAATAATGGGCAGAGCGGTGAGGGAACCGCCTTTGCGGCCACCTTCGGCATTGATGCGGGCGGCACGCTCCAGCAAGCGGCTGTGCAGGTAGAACACATCGCCGGGGTAAGCCTCGCGGCCGGAGGGGCGGCGCAGGATGAGGGACACCTGACGATAGGCCACAGCGTGTTTGGAAAGGTCATCGTACACGATGAGAGCATCCTGCCCTTGGTCCATAAAGTATTCGCCCATGGCGCAGCCTGCATAGGGTGCCAGATACTGCATGGCGGCACTGTCGGAGGCGGAGGCCACTACCACAATGCTATACGGCATGGCTCCACTTTCTTCCAACTTGGCCACAAGGCGGGAAATGGTGGCTCGCTTCTGGCCGATAGCCACGTAAATGCTGTACAGGGGGCGGTGCCCCGGGAGCTTGCCTTCCTCTGCCAATTTGTTTTGGCGAGCTTGGGAAATCATCGTATCCGTGGCAATGGCGGTCTTGCCTGTGGAACGGTCGCCGATAATCAGCTCGCGTTGGCCACGGCCAATGGGAATCATGGCATCGATGGGCAGAATACCTGTTTGCACCGGCTGGCTCACCCCCTGACGGGAAATAATGCCGGAGGCGATTTTTTCTACCGGATAGTAAGCAGCTGCATCCACGGGGCCTTTGCCATCCAGCGGGTTGCCCAGCGTGTCCACCACACGGCCCAGAAGCCCCGGTCCCACGGGAACTTGCAGCAGGCGCCCTGTGGTTTTGCAGGTGTCGCCTTCTTTCAGTCCGTTGCCATTACCGATAAGCACGGCGCCCACCTCGTTTTCTTCGAGGTTCATGGCCAGACCCATCACGCCGCCGGGGAACTCAATCATTTCGTTGAGCATGGCGTTGCTAAGGCCTTCAATACGGGCTACGCCGTCGCCAATGGCCTTAATGGTGCCCACATTTTCGTTGACGGCTGCTGTGGAGGCATTTTTAATTTGTGCTTCGAGTTCTTGTACGATGTTGCTCATACGCTGGTTGGGGTAAATAGTAAAATGGTAGGGGGGATTAAGCCGTGAGGCGGGAAAGGCGTTCGATTCGGGATTTGATGGAGGCATCCGTTACATCATCTCCGACTTTGACGGTGATACCGCCGATGATGGAGGCATCCACCAGCCATTCGTAACGGAGCCCCGGGGTGCGGGCATCCAGCTTGGTGCGGATGCTTTGCTGCTCTGCTTCCGTAAGCGGAACGGCGCTGGTAATGGTGGCGGTGTGGCGGGCTACTTCCAAGCGAACTAACTCCGTAAGCGCGCTGAGTACGCCCATATAGTTGCGCGGTTTCTCGGTGGCAATGGTGTTGGCAATGCGTCGCACAGTGTCTTCTTGCAGTAAGCCATCCGGACCGATGCACAGGCGCATCAGCCGCCGCGCCTGAGCTTGCGCTTCCTTGGTGATTTTCATGGGAAAGGGGCTTTACAGGTTACGGATAGCTTCTGCATTGATGGTGCGGTGGTCCTCATCGCTGAGTACCTTGCCCGTCACTTTAGCTGTGGCTTGGGCCACGAGTCGGGCAAACTCATCCTTGAGGGCATCTTTTTCCCTCTGTGTGTCCATCTCTGCCTGCATTTTAGCATTTTCGAGGATGGAGCGAGCCTCGGCGGAGGCTTTATCCGTCAGTTCTGCCTGAATTCTGGCGGCAGTGGCGCGGGCGTGTTCCACCTCCTGTTTGCCGGTGGCGTGGGCTTCGGCCAGGATTTGCTCACCGGTGGCTTTCACCTCGGCTAATTCTTTTTGGCTGCGGGCATGCATTTCCTCTCCTTCAATGATGCGGCGGCGGCGCTCCTCCAGCTGCTGCAAAATGGGTTTGAGCCCGAAAACAGCTACCACGGTAGCAATAATGGCAAACGCGATGCAGTGCGCGATGAACGCTTCGGTATGCAGCCCGAATTTATCAAAGAGCTGCTGAAAATCTGCGGCGAGGATGGGGGTGAACATGGCGGGAATCTCTTTAGAGGATGAATGACTAACGGAAAATGAGGGGAAAGGGGGGCGGGAGGCACCATGGAGCATGGTGCCTCCATAGGGCGTTTAGCCCATGAAGATGGCCACGAAGGCCACGCCTTCCACAAGAGCGGAAAGCAGAATGGAGATGGTGAGAACCTTACCGAAGGCGGCGGGGTTGCGACCGGTGGATTCAGCGGCTTTCATGCCGATGAGACCAATGCCGAGACCGGCGCCTACAACGGCAAGACCTACCTTGGCCAGAGCGGCTGTTGCAA
This sequence comes from uncultured Akkermansia sp., assembly GCA_964435145.1. Classification (GTDB taxonomy): domain Bacteria; phylum Verrucomicrobiota; class Verrucomicrobiia; order Verrucomicrobiales; family Akkermansiaceae; genus Akkermansia. The sequence goes on along the minus strand of CAYSYD010000044.1, from coordinate 3,538 downwards.
GGGTTGTCATGGTGGTTTGTTTTCTATGTGTTTAGTTTATGTTTGGGAAACCCGCTGCGTCACGTTTTCTTCATGATCCACAGCGGGAAGGGGTTAGTGTGCGGCTGCTTCCGTATCCTCATCATCGCCCCCCACCTGTGTTTTGAGGAAGATGGCCGTAAGCATAAGGAATACCAGAGCCTGTACAAAGCCTACGATGAGTTCCAAGGCCATGAAGGGTAACATGGCTGCCCAGCTCAGCAAACTCATTTGCTCCAGAATCGCCTCGCCGGCAAAGATGTTGCCGAAAAGACGAGCTGCCAGCGCAACGGGGCGTACGGCAATGGAAACAAGTTCAATAATGCCTACGAAGAAGAAAATAGGCAGCAAGGCGTATTTGAGGAAACCTGTAAGGCCACCTTTGGGTCCAAAGGTGTGAGTAAGGAAGTGCCAAGGCCCCTGTTCCTTCATTACCCACACAAACCAGATGATGGCATAGAAGAAACCTAAGAAGATGGTTACATTCAAATCTGCATTGGCACCGCGGAAAAGCGGCTGCCCATCGTATGTAATCTCACCCACGCCGGGGATGAGTCCCATGTAATTGCTCACCAAAATGAGCAGAAACACCGTGGCAAAATACCAAAAATACTTGGCTGTAAGTTTTTTACCGATGAGTCCTTCCACGAAATTGTAAAGTGTCTCAAACACCCATTCTACAAAATTTTGCAGTTTGCCGGGAATGCGCTGCATGTTCCGGGTGGATAAACGCAGCAGTAAAGTGATGAGCAGCACAGCCAAACAGAACATGACCAGCGAGTTGCTGATGGGGAGGGAATGCCCGGGCCAGAAAGGAATGTCGATATCCCAGAGTACGGGGGCATCCATCGTCAGTCCGTGGTGTTCCGCTTCCGCCGCGTGCTCTGCGGCGCTTGCACTTACGGTGAACATACCAATGGCGGCTAATTTCTGCAAAAGATATTTCATTGCGATAACGCTTTAAGCTAACACCTACGGATGCCCTAAGTCAAGGTAAAAATCGTGTTGTATGGCGCTAAAAGGATAAATCATGACATCAGCACTTGCCAAGGGGGGGAAATGGGATATAATAACAGCCCTATGCCTGATGCTCGTTTTCAGCCGCTTCCCGGATTCCGCGATTTTGCTCCGCAGGAATGTGCCCTCCGCAATTATCTCTTCCAGACTTGGCGGCGGGTTGCACATCGCTACGGCTTTGTTGAATGGGAGGCTCCCACGATTGAATCCACGGAGCTTTATCTGAAAAAATCCGGCGGCGAACTGCCCACACAGCTTTTCCGCTTTAAGGACCAAGGCGAACGTGATATTACAGTGCGCCCGGAGCTGACGGCCTCCTTGGGGCGTATTGCCGCAGCTTACCAACGGGAGTACACCAAACCGCTCAAGTGGTTTGAGATAGGCTCTTGCTTCCGCTACGAGAAGCCGCAGAAGGGTCGTTTGCGTGAGTTTGTGCAGTTCAATGCCGATATTCTGGGCGAAGGTGGCGAAGGAGCCGATGCTGAGCTGGTGGCTCTTGCCATTGATTGCATGCGTGAGTTTGGCTTTACAGCGGAGGATTTCGTGGTGCGAATTTCCGACCGCGAGGTGTGGCTTCGCTATGCGGCAGAGCATGGTGTGCCGGAAGAAAAAGTACCGGATTTCTTGGCGGTGATTGATAAATTTGAGCGCGACCGCCCGGAATACTGCCAAGAGAAGCTGGATGCCTTTGGTATGAAACGTGAGGATTTGGTAGCCTTTATCACTAATCCTCCTGCCGGATGTTCCCCCCGCTTCGATGCCGTGTATGCGGATTTGCAGGCTCGCAGCTTGGAGCAGTACGTGAAGTTGGACCTCTATGTAGTGCGTGGATTGGCTTACTATACCGGGCTGGTGTTCGAGATTTTCGATAAGGGACACCATTTGCGAGCTGTGGCCGGAGGCGGGCGTTACGATGGTTTGGTGGCCACCCTTTCCAACAATGCTGTGGATATGCCTGCCACGGGCTTTGCCATGGGGGATGCCGTTATTGCTCACTTAATTGAGGCTTGCCCGGCTGCTCGCGTTCTGCGGGATGCTGCGTTGAAAGCCGCTGCCTGCGATGTGTGCCTTGTGCTTGCCGCACCGGAGATGCGCCCGCAGATGTTGGGGTTGGCTGCCGCTTTGCGCGATGCCGGCGTGCGGGTGGATTTGCCCATGGCTCCTGCCAAGGTGGGGAATCAGCTCAAACGTGCGGAGAAAATCGGTGCGCGGCATGCCGTCATCATTGGTACGGAATATCCGGAGGTGGAACTCAAGAATCTTTCCACGCGCACATCCGCTCGCACCACGCCCGAGGGGCTGTTGGAGGAATTGCTGGGGGATGGAGAGTAAGGGGAATGCCCACTTGCCCTTCAGCCTACAAACGGTTTTGGAATACCGCCTGTTTGGCGGTATTCCTTTGTGAAACCACGCTGCCCGCGCAGGGGGAAATCGCCTCGCAGCATGAGTTTGAGGCAGCCTTGCAAACTTGGGCTTCCCGGCTGGAGGAAAACCCCGCTTTCCGTGTTAATGCCTCCCTGTATCGCCGCGTGGGGGAGATGTTGCAGGGCTCTACCCTGAGAACATATTGCCGCAGTGCCTCATTTACCTGCGATAGCCGGGGGCAGGGGCATATTCGCTTGGAGTATACCAGCCATTGGCGTTTGTGGCAGGCCTTTGTTTCTCCCGCTTTGGAGCCCCGCCTCACGGCGCGGGAACGCCGTGCATTGGCGGAGGCGAGGCGGCTTGTGGCAGCATTGCCGGAGGCTTGCGCCGCGGAAAAACTGCTGCTGCTGCACGATGCCTTAGTGGCTCGGGCAGATTACGAGATGCAGGGAGCGGATTCTGCGGCGGAGCTGTTGTTGGAGCATCGCGGTTCCTGCGCTGCTTATAGTGGTGCCTTATGGCTTCTGCTGCATATGGCGGGCATTCCTGCCGTGATTGTGGAAGGAACGGCCGGAGGCCCGCATGGCTGGAATATGGTGCAATTGGAGGGGAAGTGGTATCATGTGGATGCTACGTGGAATGACCCCCTCGTAGCCAATGTGTCTGCCGGTATGGTTTCCCATGCTTGGTTTTGCCTTTCCGATGCGGAAATGAAATCTACCCACCAGTGGAGAAAAGATGATTACCCCGCTGCTCGGGGAGATGTTGCTTGGTATTTTCGCCGGAAGGGGTTGTATTTCAATACATTTTCGGATTTTTGGGAAGCGGCTATGAAAGCGTATGCCAAAGGCGAGGCTTCCTTCGAAGGATATTTGGAAACGTATGGGAATCGCCGGCAATTTATGCAGCAGTTAGAGCTTTTATCCGGCCGCCCCGGATTCCCCCGGTCTCTATCTTGGGTGGGGCCGGAAACCGGTGCCGGGGCGGTGTATCTTACTTTTTCCCGTAGCAGGAATGAGAGATGAGCCCCCTCTGGTTGCAACAATTTGTTCTTGCTTTTGTTAGTAATCCTCCATTCCGCATCACATGTGTCCCAAAGATTTTTCCGAACAGTAGCAAAATAGCCAAAATCAGGGCA
>CAYSYD010000043.1:0-15689 GCA_964435145.1 uncultured Akkermansia sp. | reverse complement strand
TTCGGAGACTTTTTGGGAGACTTTTGGGCGTTGCTTTTGTTTTTACACTTTTCACCGATAAAGTTTTTTTCAAAAACGCACAAAAAAGGCTTGCAATCCACCCGCCGCTGGTGTATATTGCCTCCGCACTCGTTGCACCAACCTATGCTCGGTTGGCGGAATTGGTAGACGCGCTAGACTAAGGATCTAGTGGTGAGAGCCGTGGGGGTTCGAGTCCCCCATCGAGCATGACAAAACCACTTACGAAGAAATTCGTAAGTGGTTTTTTGTGCGGATGTGAATGGAAGGAAGGAAGAGCGCCATGCAAGCCCCCCCTATGCCCGGGCTCAGCCCCCCGGCTGACCACTCGAAAACAGAGCAAAACCGGAGGCAAAAACCCGGTTTTGAAAAGCGCAGCACCACCCTCTCACGCTAGAATTCATGCCGCGATCCACCCATAGCCCTGAATAGCCATATCGATGAAGTGATTGAGCAATAGTCTGATTTTCGACTCAAATGACGATACATCGTAGCTTGGTGGCAAATCTGCGTCTAGGGAGTCTTCTATGGCTGTCTTTACTTTCAGCATAGGCTGTTCATCCTTGTACCAGTCTACCACCAGCAGATCTTCGCGATGCTCGGTCAGCTTCTTGTACAGGTTCTTAGCGGCCAGCTTTACCTTCTGCTCTTCCGCCTTGGTGAGAGTACGTCCGCGAGTCAGTAAATCATACAGCTCCAGTTCCTCTTCCGTAAGCTCCTCTGCATGGGCGCGTTGCTGTTCCTTCTGCAAGTCCTCCAAGAGCTTAATCAGCTGCTCGTAGTAGTCTTCATTTTCAGAAGCGCCGGCGTTGTAACGGTCGATGATATTCCTGAACCGATTTGAGAACGAATCACGGGTACAGTTGCGGGAAAGCATGTCCTGCAATGTTTTTTCGAGGAATGCCTTGAGATCATCGATTTCGATAGCCTTATACTCCGTCCGCTTAATCTCCTTACGCAGCTCCTCGGCATCAATCTTGGATAAATCGATGACCTTGGTTCCGTGAATAGCGCCCTCCTTCAGGTGATCTTCCGCATTATCAGAGGTTACGCTGTAATCCAGCACTTGAGCCATGCGCAGCTTAGCCTTGCGGATTTTCTCGTCGTCTATACGATTTACCATCAGCCCGTGCAGGTACGCCAACGGAGGATATTTACCGTTCTCCCAATGCCGCTCAAATATTTCAGGTTTGGAAGCATCGTGCAGATTGTTCATCGCGTTGGTGATAATCTTGAATTTCTCCTTGTTGTTATCATTCGAGACAATGACATCGTACGCCCGGCGCAATGCATCAAGCTGCTCAAACGTGCCGCTCTCGCCTATAATAGCATCCAGCGATATGCCTATCGACTCTAAGAAAGCATCCCCCTCACCTATGCACTCATCCAGATACCCGATGAGTGCATCCACATCCTTGGCGGGCATCATGGTATCATCATCGGGCACGGCGTAATCGGCCAAGGCACGCTTCATGTGCATAAACACATTCACATAGTCCACAATAATGCCACAGGGTTTGCCCGGGTATACACGATTCGCTCGGGCTATGGCCTGCATGAGCGTGTGCGACTTCATCGGCTTGTCCAAGTACAGGGTGGAAAGATTCTTCACGTCAAAGCCGGTGAGCCACATGGCACAAACAAACACCAGATGCAGCTTGTCGTGTGGGTTCTTGTATCTATCCTCAATATCTTTGCCATCTGCTGTGATATCCTCCATCTTTGCGCGATGCATAGTAATATCCACCCCCTTGGCGGCAAATTTTTCAGTCTCGCCCTCTTCCTTGGAGATGACCACCGCCATTTCCACATCATTCATGTAGTCAAGAATCGTGGATAATCTGTCGCGTTCATCTTTTGTAGTGGCGGCATTACGCTCTGCCACGATGGCTTTCTTTTCTTCTGCCCAGTAATGCTGCACCTTGTTGTACATGGTCACGGCAGTGTATTTATCTACCGATACCACCATGCCTTTACCAAGGAATCCTCGGCGGGGAAAATGGTGTGCGATATCGCGGGCTATCTTATCTAGGCGATCTTCGCGCTTGATAACCTCCAGAATCCGGGAAGAGGAATTTTCCAGCAGTCTGGCCTCATCCTCATTGAGGTTCTCCTGTTCGATGATTTCCAATACATCATAATCTAGGAAATTTTATGAATCAGAGTGAAGATGAACTCCTTGTTCTTGGTCAGGTATTCACGCAGTTGCTTTCCATCCTTGGGGCGGCATTCATCCTAATTACCGATAACCTCCGTGCGCAGAAAGTTTTTGTGAATCTGGGTGTCCAGATCTTCGCGAACGGTGATAATCAGGAAGGTGAAGTTTCCTTCCACCTTGAGCTTCACCTTGCGAGCAAACATCACCATGGAATAGGACTTGCCGCTGCCCTGAGTGTGCCAGAACACACCCAGCTTACCCTTCAGCTCTTCGCGGCGAGCCACGGCATCCATCAGGCTGTTCACACCCAGGTACTGGTGATTCTTGGCTATAATCTTGTACTTCTGACTTTCAAAGAGGATGAAGTTTTCGATATAATCAATCAGTCGCTCTTTCCGCAGCAGACCATCAATGAAATAAACTATGGAAAGTCCGTTTTCGCGGATTTCACCACGCTTCGGCTTTTCCTTTTCGCTGTCCACTTTCAACCATTCAAAGAAGAAGTCATAGCCGGCGTTGAAAGCCCCCAGCTTAGTCTCAAGTCCATTGGATAGTACGCAAATCTGATTAAAGGCGAAGAGATTGGGAATATCCCTACGGTAGTTTTGCAGATTCGTGTTGTAGGCTTCCTCCACCTTCACCACGCTGTTTTTCAGCTCAATAAACACCATGGGCAAGCCATTCACGAAAATGAGTACATCAGGTCGGCGGGGGTATACCTTACCCTGTATCCACATCTGGGATACTGCGGTAAAGGTGTTGTTCTGCGGATTATTAAAATCCACCAGCTGCATAAAATCAAAATCCTCCTTGCCGTTGCGGCGCAGCGTCACCTTGATGCCGTTCCGGATTTTATTGTACAGCTCATAGTTGGTGGCTACCATGTCGGTGCCGGTATAATCCCGGCGCAGCTTCTGCACCACTTCCTCGATGATGTTTTCCGGGATGTGCGGATTGATGCGCACCAGGGAAGTCTTCAGCACCTCCGGCAAAACACATTCTTTCTTGGAGGAACGCCCGGTGCCGTCATTCAGATCTTCACGCTTGCCGGGATCCGGGTCGCAGTATACGCGTGTGTAGTTGAATTCCGGCTGACCAAGCCGCTCCCTCTTTTTCCTGTCTTAATCCTTTCATCAGCACGTCCAGCATCCCGTTAGGCGAAATATCACCTACCCATATTTCTTGAGCTTGCCGTAACACATATTCGTTGCACCACGCGGCCACTTTTTTATTCAGGACGGAGCCATTTGGCTGAGGGGAAATAAACAAAAGCCTCTTTTCCTCCAGGGCAAGCTGTTGCTCCGGTGATAATGCACCCCACGATGGAATTCCCTGCGGGCAAACATGAATAATGCGTTTCTTCTTCAGCATCGCCCGGCGCAGAATCTCCCGCTCTTGTGGGCTCGTAAATGTTGAAATCAAAACAGCCGCAGAAGGAAGCGGGACTGAAGTCCCGCGCCCCGATATCTCTATGCGACGAGGGGCAAAACATTGCGAATCATACACCTGCGATGCCACAAATGCCCGCTTGGGCATATTCAAAAGCGCAGCGTCCCCCAACATATACTGCGTAACCGCTCCCCATCTGTCCTGCGTCCACCGCTGCGGGTTATTGCGTATATACTGTTCATAGTTCCGATACTCGTCTTCGCTGGAAATCAAATTTTCCCAATAATCGCTTTGCCATAAATGCTTGCCTATATCCGCCACTTTTCCGATTCGCTTTAATTGACCGTATATATACGATGTTGCGCCCTTAAATCGCCCCATCAAATAACCCAGATGCTGTTCCTTATTGGCAGGCTGCGGCTTTATAGTAACGATTAGATGGACGTGGTTGGGCATGATGACATACTCGCCCAATGCTAATTCAGGATACTTCTCCGGCAACCGTTCCAGTTCCGCTTGCACGCTTTTACCCAGCTCATTCAAGATGCTTTTCCCTCCTACTATCACCCCCAGTAGGGAGGCGTTATGCCCAACCTGCATCGTCACAAAAAATTGTCCCCGACTATAGTCGATGTTTTTGTGTCGCAATGATTTGTGAAAATGCACTTCGCTCATGATCTCGAATCGCGTTCAACATGTGCAAAAATTGCACATGTTGCGTCTCCTTAGGGTTATACTTCCAGCTTGCCGCTCATCAGACGAGGTAACAGCTTGTCTCGCTGCTTGGTGAGGTTATGGTTTTGCTGTGTTAGTTTTTCTGTTTGAGCGTTGAGAACATCTATCATTTGCTGAAATTGTGTGAGTAGCCATTGTGGAGGCAGGACGATTTTGAGGTTGTACAAAATATCTGTACTCAAACTTGGTATGCTCGCTCCTTTATTAAGAGACTCCAAATCAAACTGAGACAGAGTGAAGTATAAATATGATGCACAAGTTGGTACTTTGAATTCAGTATAAAACATCGTATCCACTGTCCATAAGTCGCCCTTATAATACGTAACGTTATGCAATGAGCCCTTGCGAGGTATCATGACCGTTTCTCCCGAATATAAAGCACGATTTCCATATCTCATCACACCTCCGGATCCAAATACAGGAATTGTTCCATCCTCCAAATCTTTGTGCTCTTTCCCGTATCGTATACGAATTATCTCTCTAAGCTTGCACGTCTCCCACCCCTTTGGTATTCCATTCTCGAACTCAGCTTGCTCATACCCCGGGAAACGGAAGCGGACAAACCACTCCTTGTACAGATTCTCGGCCATCTGCTCCAGAATCTTGATGCGTCTGTTGTTGTTTTCCATCAGGTCATCGTAGACGGAAATCACTTTCGCAATCTTAACCTGAGTATCATAATCTGGAGCATAAAACTTTACTCTTCTCAGTTTATCTAACGACAAATTGTCTTGCGTGGTACCTTTCGAAATTTGCTGCATATATACCTTAAACTCGTCCAATAAATATTTAACGAATTTAAGGTCTGCTTTATTTTTCTTTGGAACAAATCCCACCACACTATCAGGGAAGCAGGCATCAATCCCTAATATGGCACTTTCTGCAATGTTGGCTGCTATAGTTATGCAAAGAGTATCTTTGGGCCATAATTTACTTTGGGCGAGGCCAAATTCCGAATATGTAGTATCATATTCGTTTATATAAAGATTGGCTTTTTTTACATCACCCGTTTGAATGAAAGGGTACTTGCCGCCAAATAAACGGGCATCATTTCGAGGCCTGTGTTTGGACTTTCCACGATTTATTTCCCCCAAGTCATCTATACGACACACTCTCCACATCTTAATTTTTCTCCATCAAGGAATTAAGGTTTTCTGTAATTGTAGCCTGCAATTTATATGATGCCTCATTTAATACCTGCAACTCCTCATTCAACGCCAACATCTCAGCCTTAAATTCCTCAGCAGTCAGCCCATCATTCTCAATCACCACGCCCACATAACGCCCGGCATTAAGAGAATAATCCTGGTCGATGATGCCGTCTTCGCCATCAAGCTTGGCAACCTTGCAAAGACCGACAACATCACAGTACACACCATCCGGGAAGCGTTCGGTGAGCCAATCGATTTGGGCTTGGTAATAAGCCTTGGTCTTTTCCTCCTTGTCCTCGGAGTTTTCCGGGGCGGCAACCATGGCCTCACGATATTCCTTGAGCAGGTCGGCATAGGCCCGGGTATCGCCCTCGTACAATCGGGAGATGATGCCGAGGTTCTTGATCTGCTCATCGCAGAATTTGCGGTGAGCGCGGTCCACTTGGGTGAAAACATTGCGTGCATCGATAAAGAGGATTTCGTCCTTTCTGTCGGAGGTAGCCTTGGCTTTATCAAAGAACCAGAGCGTGGCGGGCAAGGTGACGGAGGCGAACATATTGGAGGGAAGTGTTACCATCTGGCTGATGATGCCCTCCTCAATCATCTTCTTGCGGATTTCGTACTCGCTCTTTCCTGCGTCGGATGCGGAGTTAGCCATGACCAGCGCGGCCTTGCCGGACTCATTCAGCGCGGATGCAAAGTAAGAAATCCAGAGGTAGTTGGCATTCGGCATCGTCTCCTTTTTATCGTTCTCCTTCTTGCCGGAGGCTTTGGTCTTGTTTCTGGGGATGCCGTAGGTATTGAAACGGGCATCATCCTTCACTCTATCATACACCACTTCATCCACGTTGAACGGGGGGTTAGCCATCACATAGTCAAAGCTACCCACAGCGTCGTATGGATCCGAATAGAATGAGTTAGCCTCTGTAATATCACCGCGCACGTTATTGAGCAGCAGGTTCATCTTGGCCAGCTTCACTGTGTCCGGCTCCTTTTCCACACCATAACAGCGGAACTTGAGCGTATCTGCCGCGTTGGTGTTGTGCCGGTGCATGAAGCGGGCAGCCTGCACGAACATACCACCGGAACCACAGGCCGGGTCAAGAATCTTCTTGTCTCCGCCGGAGGTGGGCTGCAACACCTCCACCATGTAACGCACCACCGAGGCGGGGGTATAGAACGTACCTCCGTCCTTTCCTTCTGCAAGGGCAAAGCAGCCCAGGAAGAACTCGTAGATCTCACCGAAAAGGTCGATGCCGATATCCTCCGGGATATCCTTGAACACGCGGACAATCTTGGAGAGCAGCTCCGGCTCTTCCTCCGGCACAAGCTGGCCGTATACCTCCTTGGGCAACACCCCGGCCATCTTTTCGTTATTGTCTTCGATAGCCTGCATGGCATTCTTCACCAGAATAGCCTTGTTGGCATCGTCCGGGGCATCGTTAATGGCATCGAAATACGCCTCCGGCGGCAGGTAGAACCCACAGACCTCTATGGAAATTTCCTTGAGAGACTTCTCCTTTCGTGTGCCCTTGCACTCGTTGTACTTTGCCTCAATCTCCGCCTTGTGTTGCTTATAGCGAATATCTGCATAGCGCAGGAAGATCAAGCCGAGAATAGGCTGTCCATATTTATTGGCAGCCAAATGGGCACCGGCACGCAGCATATCTGCTGAATGCCAAAGATCATCCTTTAACTTCTTTAACTCATTGTCAGTCATGCGTGTTGAATCTTTTTTTTCGGGGTGCTGAGGATAACGAGTGAATCTCTATTCTCAGTACATAATTCGCTCTCTTAGTGTAGCATTTTTAGGTATCTGAGTCAAACCCTCAGGCCTGCTTCAACGTGTAATAGCAGCTTATATGGCAGTTATTTCCTCTCTCGCTTCCTTTCCTCGTAGAACCGGATGGTTATATCAGCATACAGTTCCCGAACCATATTCCGGCAGCGGATGAAGATACGCCGATTCAGCCAGCCCAACTGAGATTACGGTGTTCCTACAAGCTTGCAGATTAGCTTACCGCTTTGTTCGTTTTTTCGGGCATAGTAGCTCTTTTTGCTACCACGCCCGTACATAGCTATGCGTTTTATCGGCCGGGAAATCCCTTGGTTTCTGCGATTCAGTGCGGCTAGGGGGCGGCGAAGCGGCGCAGGAAGGCGGCGGTATCCGGGTCTCGGCCCATGAAGTCGCGGAAGAGTTCCGGCGCGGGTTTACTGCCGCCGGGCTCCAGAATGCTTTTACGGTAGGCGGCTCCTGTGGCAGGATTCAGCACGCCTTCCTGCCGGAAGCGGGTAAAGGCATCCATGGAGAGAACCTCGGACCAGATGTAGGTGTAGAAGCCGGCGGCGTAGCCGGGATTCATAATGTGGTGAACGGAGCGGATATCGCTCGGTACGGGGGCGGAGTACGGGGTGTCCCATGGGGCAAGGAGTTCTGCGGCAACGGTATCCAGCGGGCGCCCTTTGAATTTTTCGTGGAAGGAGATGTTCATTTCCAAATCCAATTTGGAGAGGCGCAGCATGCGCATGGTGGGGGAGGCGGGGGTTTGGCCACGGCTTTCTGCCAAGCGGCGGGCCGATTCTGCCGGGAGGGGTTCCCCGCTTTGGTGGTGGAAGGCAAAGAGTGCCAGTGCTTCCGGTTCCCATATCCATTGTTCCTGGAGTTGGCTGGGCATTTCGATAAAATCGCGTTCCACGCTCATGGCGTTCTGCTCCGGCAGTTCCGGGTGCCCCAGCAGCATGTGCATGAGGTGGCCGAATTCATGGAAGAGGACGTACACATCCCCATGGTGCAGGAGGTGCGGATTTCCCGGCGGGGTGATGTTCGTGACTATGGCGGCTAAGTGGGGTTCTCCGCTGCGGCCGAAGCGCAGTGGCACTGTCCACCCTTCCCCGCGTTTGCCCGGGCGGGGGTATAAATCCAGGTAAAAGGTGCCCAGATGTGTGCCGGTGGCTGTATCGTGTACGGTGTAGGCGCGCACGGAGGGGTGCCATACTTCTATTTTGCCGGGGGGGCAGTTTTCCCCGGGGACCGGATGGGCTGTGGGCTGTTCTGCTATGCGAATGGCCAGCATGTTTTCCCAAAGGTGCAGGAGGCCTTCCAGTACTTTTTCCGCCCGGAAATAGGGTGTGAGGGTGCTGCTGTCGAATCCGGGGGAGGGGGGCGCGGGGGCGCGGCGGGAGAGGTAGGTTTCGTCCCAGGGGTTCAGGCGGGTGAGTGTTTTGCCGGCAGCTTGGGAAAGGCGTGCCATGTAGGCTGCCACTTCGGCATCGTACCGGGGTTTGAGGGCTTGGAGCATTTTGTCCACAAAGGCGAGGGCTTCTTCCCCGCTCTCCATCATGCGCGAGGCGGCCTGCATGTCCGCAAAATGGCGGAAGCCGAGCATGGTGGCCAGTTCGTGGCGCAGTTCCATGGTGCGGTAGAGTGCGGATTCGTTATCCGGTGCAAGGTTTGTGCTTTGCCAGCATTGGCGGCGGGTTTCCTCCACGGTGCAATGGGCCAGTACTTCTTGGGCGGCGGCGGTGGTGTGGTTGATGAGCCATGCGGGGTTTTCCGGGGTGGCATATCCTTTTTCCCGGGCGGCGGCGGCGGCTTGTTGCATCCATTTTTCCGGCATTCCGGCCAAGTCCTCCGGGCGGGTGATGATGCATGGGCGGTGGTGGTGGTTTCCTTCCAGGTTTTTAAGGAATTGCTGCTCCAGCAGGCGGATTTCCTGTTCGATGGCGGCCTTGCGGGTACGCTGTTCCGGGGAGAGGGTGGCGCCGGCGGCCAGAAGGCGGAGGCGTATTTGCTGCACGAGGCGGCGGCGGGCGGGGGATAATTCCTGCACCCAGGGTGCATCCGCCAGTGTGCTGAGGAGGCGAGCCACGGTATCCGCCTGCGGGTTCCGGGCATGGAATTGTGCCAGTTCTGCCATGAGTGTTTGCCGGGCTTGCTGCAGCTCCGGGGTGGCGGCTACTCGCAGTAAGTGCATGCCATAGCCCTGCACTTGTTGCAGTTCTTCCTCCATGCGGGCATAGGCCAGAAAGGAGTTTTCGAATGTGGCTTCCTGCGGGGAAAGGGTAGCCAGTGCTTCCTGCCGGGCACGGGTTTCGGCCATGGCGGCGCGGGCATCCGCAAGCCATTGCTGCGGGGTCATTTTCGACCATGCAGGCAGCAGGTTCTGCCGGAAATAGGGGTGTTCCGCCTGTGTGGTAGCAGCCTCCTGCGGAGGGGGTGTTTGCGCCACGCCGGGGTGCCCCAGTGCGGCTGCCAGTGCCAATGCGAGCCAGATTATTTTCATCGCTCCCCATCCTAGCACGATAGGAGGGGCAATTTCAATCTCAATCTGAGGGGGTGCGCATGCTGCGCAGCCAGGTCTCATGCTCCAGGTACCAGCGTGCGGTGGATTCGATGCCTTCCCGGAAGGGGATGGCGGGTTGCCAGCCGAGTTCCTGCCGCAGGCGGGAGGCATCGATGGCGTAGCGGAGGTCGTGTCCGGGGCGGTCGGCCACGAAGCGGATGAGGCCGGAGCTGCTGCCGGGGGGGCGGGAAAGCAAGCGGTCCGTGGTTTCGATAAGGAGGTGTATGAGTGCCAGGTTGCTCCATTCGTTATCGGCGCCGATGTTGTATGTGCGGCCGGGGAGGCCGTGGTGGAAGATGGTATCGATGGCGCGGGCGTGGTCCTGCACGTGGAGCCAATCCCGCACGTTCTCGCCTTTGCCGTATACGGGAATGGGGCGGCGGCGGGCAATGCAGTCGATGCACAGGGGAATCAGTTTCTCCGGGTGCTGGTATGGGCCGTAGTTGTTGGAGCAGTTGGAGATGAGGATGGGCAGGCCATAGGTATCGCTGTATGCGCGAGCAAAGTGGTCGGAGGCGGCTTTGGAGGCGCTGTACGGGCTATGGGGCGCATAGGGGGTGCGCTCTGTAAAGCGGTTGTTTTCCTCCAGCGGGAGGGCGCCGTACACCTCGTCCGTGGAGATGTGGTAAAAGCGTTTTCCCTGCCAATTTCCGCCCCATGTGCGGCGGGCGGCCTCCAGCAGGGAGAGGGTACCCAGTACGTTTGTGCGGGCAAAGAGGAAGGGGTCTCCGATGGAGCGGTCCACATGGCTTTCCGCTGCCAGATGGATGATTGCGGTGATGCGGTGTTGCTCCATAAGGCGGCACATGGCCGGGAAATCTCCTATATCCGCCTGTACAAAGCAGTAGTTCGGTGCTTGCTGCACTGCGGCCACATTTTCCAAATGCCCGGCATAGGTGAGGGCATCCACATTCACGATGCGGTACTGCGGGTAGTGCTGCACGAAGTGCCGCACCACATGGGAGCCGATGAAGCCTGCGCCGCCGGTGATGAGGATGTGATTCATGGAGCAGGGGAAAATTCCTCATCGCGCCCCAAAAGGGCACGCGTTTTGTAACGGCCTTTGCGGTAATAATCGCGGTGGTCCATAATGGTGGGTTGGGGTGTCTTATCCCGGCGGGAATCCACGTAGGTGTTCACCTCGGTCGTGGCGTAGGGGCTGCCGGGGGTGGCATAAATGCGGGCGCGGAAATCCTCCCCCATGGCCTGCCCTTCCAGTGAGGAGCGCCGGGAGGAATCCACGCTGAAGCGGTTTTCCGCATGGGATATGCCGTGTGAGGAGGCATCCATGAAATCCGGGCGGAGGTTGCGGTCGTATTCCTTGGCTCCGGCAGTGCGGTCGAATGTGCGGGAGGCTCCTTCAAACTGCCCGGAGAATCCATCGTACACTTGTTCCCGCAGGTTACTGCGGCGGCCGGCATCGAAACGCCCCGTGCGGAATTCCTTATCGGCGGTGCGGGCGCGGTCCAGTTCTTTTTGGAAGGAGCTTACGCGCGAGGATTGGGCCACGGGTACGCCATCCGGGCCTTTTTTTTCGGAGAAGGAAGCATCTATCCGTTTTTCGAAGGCGGACATGAGGTCCTGCTCCCCGCCGCCGCTGCGGTCTGCTTCCAGCACTTCGTTCCCGTTTTCATCGTACACGGTGCGCACCGTCTCGCAGGCCGGGAGGAGTAGAATGCTCAGCAGGCAGGTGAACATTACACGCATGCGCCGTGGAGGGTGGGATGGGGTTATTGGAACATATCCGCCGTGAGGCGGTAACGGGCGCCGCAGCGCGGGCAGGAGGCTTCCAGATAGCCTTGCTCGGAAAGTATATCGGCAAAGTCGTGTTTCATGGCCTGCACCACGGGCAGTATCTTTTCCACGGTGCAGCCGCAGCGGAACACGAAGCGGCGCGTTTCCAGCACTTTCACCTGTTCCGTGGTATCGATGCGGCGCACGTCCTCCGGCGTAAGTTCCGTGAGCCAATCGTGGTCCGCATCCGGCTGGGCGGTGATAAGGGCAAAGTGGTCGTTCCCGAGGTCGAAGGCTCGCGCGATGCGCTGCTCGCTCTGCCGGTAATAGGTTTGCACCCAGGATTCCGCATCGCTCTCCGGCAGGGGGATAACGGAGGTTTGCGGCTCTTTATTGCGCACGATGTTCTGGGCAAAAAGCATGCTCTGCTCCGGCTCCCGCACATCTTCCCGGAAGGCGCGCCCCACCACATCCTCCGTCATGGAAGAACCGGATACGAAGTAGTTAGCCAGGCGCGGCGTGCGCACATTGAAGGTCCATGCGTGGTACTCCTGCCATGGGCGGGAAACCAAATGCAGGGTAAAATAGGCCAGCAGCTTTTTAAGCACTGTGTCCTCCGTCTCCTCATTGCGGAGACCATGCTGCATAAGGTGCAGGTAATAATCCACAAACAGAGGGGAAAAATCCGCCCGCAGCAGCAGGCAGTTGCGCCCGCGCACATAAAGGGCCTGCACTTTGGTTTGCTCTTCAACGGCGTTCGATTGCTGATCTGGGGTGGAATCTGCCATGGCTGCCTCCATAGTAGCGCAATCCCCTTGTGGGTGCAAGGGGAAAGTGCGCCGCCACCATGCGGATTTTAGCATACTCCCGCCTGCTCTGCATGCGCCCAAAGGCATTTAAGGCACAGCCTGTGTTAATTCTTCCTTGCCATGCGGCACGCAAGCGGGTAGAATGAGGACATAACTATGGGTGAGATACCCCCATCCATGTATGCCATGAAGACACTCATCACGAACGCACGCATCATCTCCCCCGGCATTGATTTGCCGGGTGGCTCCGTCCTTATCGAAGGCAGCAAAATTATTGCCGTTCTCCAGCCGGGCGAAAGCGCCGAGGCCGATAAGGTAATCGATGCCGGCGGCAATATGCTGCTGCCGGGCTTTATCGATATTCACTCCCACGGTGCCGGCGGCTGCGATACCTGCGATTGCAAGGTGGAAAGCATCCGCACGATTGCCGATTGCAAAATGAAGGAAGGCGTAACCACTTGGCTGCCCACCACCCTTACGCTGGATACCCAAACGCTGGCCGATGTATGCACCGTGGTGAAGGAATATGCCGCCGCTCCCTGCGGTTCCAAAACTCCCGGTGTACACTTGGAAGGGCCCTATATTAACCCCCGCCAGTGTGGTGCGCAGAATCCCGCTTTTGTGCGCCCTGCCGATTACGAGGAAGTGGCCATGCTGAATGCCATTTACCCCGTGCTGTACATCTCCATGGCACCGGAAATGCCCGGCGCTCTGGAATTCATCAACAAGGCTACCGCCGCCGGCATTACCTGCTCCGCCGGCCACTCCGCCGCCTCCTATGCCGATTTCATGAAGGCGAAGGCTGCCGGGCTGAAGCACCTTACCCACTTCTGCAACCAGATGAGCCCCCAGCACCACCGCGAAATCGGCCTCGTGGGCTCCGGCATGCTGGATAAGGACATCAAGATTGAAATTATCTGCGATAAGATTCACCTTTGCCCGGATATGCTCAACCTTACCTTCACGAACAAGGACATCGACCAGATGATTATGATTACCGATTCTCTGGCCTGCTCTTGGATGCCGGATGGCCCCGGCCAGCTGGGCGGGCTGCCCATCATCGTGAAGGGTGGCGTGGCTCGTTTGGAATCCGGCAATCTGGCCGGCTCCACCCTGCGCTTTGCCAAGGGGCTCAAGAATGTTCACGAGATTACCGGCAAGCCCCTCAGCGAGCTGGTGAAGGCTACCTCCCTGAATGCAGCAGAATCCCTCGGCCTGAGCGGACTGGGTAAGATTGCCCCCGGCTACACGGCCGATTTGGTGCTGCTGGATGCCGAGTACGAGACGCTCAAGACCATTATCGACGGCGAGCTGCGTTACGAGGCTTAAGCCCAATCCCCCCCCCTCCCGGCGGGGTGCTTGCGGCACCCCGCCACTTTCCCTTTCTCCGTTTTTTCCACCCCTTGCTGCCATGCTTATTTCCCCCCTTGCCCGCCGACTCTGCCAACGCCAGGGAATAAACCCCGCCACACTGCGCGGCACCGGGCCACGCGGGCGCATTATGGCAGCGGATGTACTTACCCCTGTGGCACTACCCCGCAAACGCGGGGAAACCATCATCAACAACTACGCCACCCCACCCACGCGCCCGGAGCGGGAGGGTTACTATGTGTACGATGCGGAGGTGGATATGAGCGCTCTGGCTAACATCAGCCTGCCCATTGCCGTGCAGTGCGAGAAGCTGTTGGAGCAACGCTACTCCCTCTTCGATTACTTGGTGCGTGCCGTGGTGAAGGCCTGCACCGGCCACCCTGCATGGATGGAGGGCTTGGGGCCGCTGGATGTACTCCTCTTTGAAAACAATGGGGAAAAAGTGGTTCCCCTGCGGGATATGGCGCGCAAGAGCATTTACCGCATTGCCCGGGAAACCCAAACCCCCGCACCGGTGCCGGAGGATTTTGCCCCGCACATTACCGTATGCGATGCCGGCACAGCTCGCGAGCAGGTGGCTACTTTCCTGCGGGATACGCAATACCCGCTCTTCGGTTTTGTGGCAAGGGGGCGCTCCTCCAAGGCGGGTATACGCGCCGGGGCGGATTCCCACGCCCGCTTGCAGCTGCCCTACACGCTTTACATCTCCACCGCCATTCCTGCGGCGGATGCAAACCGTATTGCCGCGCGCCTGTACGCCCTGCTGTATAATCCTGTAAGCCTTATGCTGCTGGATTAAGTGATGCGCCTCCCTCTCTCTCAAAAAAACATCCCGCGCCCTGTAAAAGAGCGCGGGGTTTCTGTATATGGCAAGCATGCTTAGCGGCGGCGGCGGGCCAGCATGGCTGCCAGAGCCAGCAGGCTGCAAGCAGCCGTGGCAGGCTCCGGCACGAGCGACATTCCCCAAGTATCGCTCTCCGAGCTGTTGTAGAAGGAAAAACTATCCACATAGATGGTACCGTAATCATCCGAATACCAGTCCTTATCCTTCGCCACGAAGGAGTAGAAATAATTGCCGGTGCCATCCCCCACCTTGTTGCGCTCCACCCCCACGGAGAAGAGCCCATTATCCACATTGAATCCATACTGGGCATCGTCAGAATCCGTAAGCCACAGGCGGCTAATCGTCATAGCCCCGCCGGAAAGTTCATAATCCACACCCCACAGCGTTACGGAGTGCGCCAAGGTCTTGGAGCCGCCCAAGGAGCTAAGGCTGAGCGTTACGGCACTCCCTGCCCGGAGTTTGGCATCTATCGTCTCTGCGGTAATGGTGTGGCCATTCTCGCGGGTCAGGAAACGGGAGAGTGCGGAGCCTTCCTGCCCCGGGTAAATGTAGTTGTTAATGTTGGGGTACTCATCGTAGTAGTAACCATGGGGTATGGAATCATTCTCCAGCGCTATGGCGGAACCGGTATTCAGCCCCCAATAGCCGCGCGCCTGCTCGGTTGTATTAGTGGGGTTATAAATGCCTGTAAGCCACCACTGGAAGGCAGAAAGGGAGCTACCGCCGACATCCATCACCACCATTTCCTTAAATGTATCCCATATGGCCTCCCCTACCGGGGTGGCATCCGGTACTTTGTACTGCTTTTGCCACCAATCGATTACATTGGAAGCCGCAGCAGCCCAGCAAAGTTCATCGTCGTCCTGGTAACTGGAAGACTTGTTATAATCACTCCACCCCGCTGCCTCGCAAATTCCGCAGAGCCACACTGTATCCGCAGAGGATACCATCGCCCCCGCAAGGAATACACTCGCTAAAGTCAGGAAAGATGTCGGTTTCATGAGTAGCAACGCCTCATCGGCTATTCATGATAATAGGGCAGAATAACATTCTTTTCAAGAAAAAACGGAGGCGCGATGCTCTTTTTGGGTCTGTTTCAAATCTGCTGGTAGAAAGAATGCCCGGTTTTGTGCTTTC
>CAYSYD010000042.1:0-16704 GCA_964435145.1 uncultured Akkermansia sp. | reverse complement strand
GTTTCTTTCGGTATTGGCATTGTGCGGCGGTACTGCCGTGGCGGCAAGTTATACGGAGCTCACTCATTCCTGATGCGATGCGGAGAATAATGTGGTGTACGACGGGCGGGGCTATTTTGCGGAGCAATCTGCGGCAAACACGTCCGTGGAGCTTACGCTGAGCCTCAGTTCCCTGCTTAGTTGTGTGAATTCGAATGATTATAAGACCGGGAATACGATGCTGCTGTGGGATACGCAGTACGATTACGGTTTGGCGGATAATGCGGATACGAGTGCGGATAATGGTTCCCGCACGCCGTACCTGAGCGGCTATTGGAATAATGCTGCATGGAGTACGGATAACAGGGTGGATTACAGCTCGCTTTCACGCTATGCGCAGGGGGATTCGCCTCCGAGCAGGATTGCCGCTTGGATTACTCCCAAGGCGTGCTGAGTCTGGTTCTCGTGCCGGAACCCGCTACGGCTACGCTGAGCCTGCTGGCGCTGGCTGCTCTGGCTGCCCGCCGCCGCAGGGCGGCTTGCTGATGCCTGCCGGAAGTTTTTCCCTGCCAAAAAGATAGAAATATGGATTGACGGGGAGGTGAGTATGTGGTAATTTAGAAGCATTCCAAACAAAAGATAGAAAGGAAGCATACATGTACACATCCACCACAGTACACCGGGGCAGCATGCGCTGCCATACAGAGTTCAGCAGCGGGCAGGCAGAGTTCACCACCGATGTGGGCACGGCTCTTGGCGGCCTGGGGGAGCAGCCTTCTCCTGCGCAATTATTGGCAGCGGCGGTGGCTTCCTGCATGGCCAGTATGATGGCGTATTTGGGGAGCCGCAAGGAGCTGGATACGGAGGGGATTAGCATCCGCGCCGGGTACGAGGAGGGGAAGAGCGGTATTACGGCGCTTTTGTTCCACATTAGCGTGCCCCGCCCCACCACGCCGCAGCAGCGCACCGTGCTGGAGGGTGCTGTGCGCAATTGCCCGGTGGGGGCAGCATTGGCTCCCGCGATTGAGAAGAGAATTTCCTGGACATGGGCAGAATAAGCACTTCCTCGTAGCGAGGGTCTTATACCACACCAAGCGGGAAGGATGGGCCACCATTCTTCCCGCCTTTTTGAGGGTGGAGCGGTGGTATATGCCGCCTCCCATTCCGGAAAGCGGGGTGCCGGGGAGAAAATCCCGCCGGCTTAAACCAATTATGCTTGAAAAGGCAGCAGTGCCGCATTATAATCCGCGCGAGATGGAAAACCGACGCCTCATAGGCCGCTGGCGGTGGATATTTCTGGGGCTCCTGGCCGTGGGAGCCTCGGCTGCCGGTGTGTGGGCATGGTGGAACAGCACCCCGCAGGAGCAGGCTGCTACTGTGCCTGCCGGGATATACGGGCAGGATACGCCGCCGGAATATATGCCGAGGCAGCTGGTGGCAGGGCTGGTGCTGCTGCGGCCGGAGCAGTTGGTGCTGGTGCCGGAGGTAGATGGTTTCCAATCCCCCTGCGGGGCTCCTAATGGGGCTTTTGCATACGATGCGCAGCCCTTCGGTACGCCGAATGAGCGCCGGGGCGGAGCCCATTTGGGGCAGGATTTGAATGGCATTGGCGGGGAGAATACGGATGAGGGGGAGGCCGTGTACGCCGCAGCCCGCGGGCTGGTGGTGTATAGCGCGGAGCCTTCCCCGGAGTGGGGGAATGTGGTGGTGCTGGCACACCGCCTGCCGGGGACTAATCGTATCATTCAAACGCTGTATGCCCATCTGGATAAACGTGTGGCAAAAGCGGGGCAACTGGTGGCACGCGGGGAAGGCATCGGTACCATGGGTACGGCAGGGGGCCGCTATCCCGCACACTTGCATTTTGAGGCGGTGGAATCCCGCTGCACGGAGGCGGGTATGCCCGGGTACAGTGCCACGGGGACAATGAATCGCTTGAATCCGGAAACGCTTTTTTCCCAATATCCGGCGCCTGCGGTGCCGGATCCGTACACCACTATTCGCCGCCTGCGCATTCGGGAGGCTTCGCTCATGCAGCAGGAGCCCGCGCAAATGCCCAAGGAGGGTATCCCCGTGAAACCTGCTCAATTCCTCTGATTTTTTCTAAATTGTAGTATTATGAAACGTAAATTCATCCTCTTCGTGTCCGCTTTCTTAGCCACACTGGCCGTGTGCAGCGGGGTGCTTTACCTGATGCGCTGGCAGCAGCAAAAACAACAGCAGCAGGCCGCTGCCACCGCCCCGGTGCAAACGCCTACCCCGGCACCCGAACCGCTACCCGCCCCGGCAGAGCCCGCAGCCCCCACTGCTGAGCCTACATCCGCCCCGCAGCCCCCGCCCCCCGCGCCGGTGGTAAAGGAGCAGCCGGCCCCGGTGCAAACGCCTGCCCCCAAGGCTGAGCCCCTGCCGCCCGGAGCCCGCAGTAAAGAGCATGCTGTGGCACTCTCTGCCGCTGCTGCATTGCAGGCGGAAAATCCAGCCTCCGCAGTGGAGGAACTTGTGCAGCGCGGCGAGCTTACGCCGGAGGCTGCTGCGGCCCTCAAGGCTTGGGGGGATGCCCACAAGGTGAAGAAGGTGGAGGAAATCGGCAATAGCTCCCGCCCGAATGGCGACCGCGTAACGCGCTACCGCTTGGTGGCGGAGGATGGCGGGGAGGACCTGCTGCTGGATGTGGTGACAACGCGCGATGGTAAGGTGCGCATCGAGGCGGTGAAGACCACGCCTTCCGATAAAACCCAGGTAACGCCGACAAGTGATTCCATTACCGTGGCGGAGGGCTTTGTGGAGTCCGTGCGCCGGGGGGATATGATGAAGGCGCGTTCCTTGGTAACAGGTACGGAGGTGACGGATGCCACGGTGGCCGGCCTTTGCATGATTTTTGAGGAGGGTGAGTTCGCCCTGCGGGAAAAGACACCCATTCGCAATGCTTTCGAGAATGATACCTTTGCCGGGTATGTGATTTTCATCGTGGCAAAGGCGGATTCCGGTGAGGCCGAGGTGGGCATGGAACTGGTGAAGGATGCGGAGCTGGGCTGGCGCGTGCGCAATGTTTCCTTGGATGAGCTGCTGCTCAAGTACGAGGGGGTGGCCTCTGCGGAGGGCGGGCGCTATTTCCCGATTGTGAAGAATCCCAAGGGCGGGGATTCCTTGGCGCTGTTCTTCGCCTTCAACGATGCGGGACTCACGCCGCGTTCCCTGCGCCAGCTGGAGATTGTGGCCTCGCTGCTCAAGCAGAGCAAGGAGAAAAAGCTGAACATTTCCGGCCACACGGACGATGTGGGCTCCGAGAAGTACAACCTGAAACTCTCCGAGCGCCGTGCGGCCGCCGTGCAGGAGGCTCTCGTCTCCTTTGGCGTGCTGCCGGAGCAGATTTCCACCGAGGGTCTGGGCAAGAGCCAGCCGCGCCGTACATACAGCACGGACGATTCCGCCCAGACGATTGATTATGTGCGTGGCGAAAACCGCCGTGCGGAAATCTACCTGGATTTTGAGTAATGAGCTTTCTCCCGCCACCGGCGCATGATTATGTGGCGGAGCTGAATCCGGAACAGTACGCAGCTGTTACCACAACGGCTCGCCGGGCTCTGGTGATTGCCGGAGCCGGCAGCGGCAAGACTCGCACGCTCACCTACCGCGTGGCTTGGTTGTTGGAGCAGGGAGTGGCGCCATGGCGCATTCTCCTGCTCACCTTCACCAATAAGGCCGCGCGGGAAATGCTGGAGCGCGTGGGCTCCCTTACCGGCGGGGAGGCCGGGCAGCTCTGGGGCGGTACCTTCCACTCCATTGCAAACCGCTTGCTGCGGCGCTACGGGGAACGCCTGGGCTACCGGCAGGGCTTCTCCATCTTTGATTCGGACGACCAGCGCGCCCTTATGAAAGCGCTGGTGAAGGAGTATGCCGGGAAGATGACGAAGAGTGACCGCTTTCCCAAGGCGGAGGTGCTGCTTTCCCTGCACAGCCTGGCGGCGAATACTTGCCGCAGCAGGGAGGAGGTGCTGCTCCGGGAATACCCGCACCTGCAAAAGCACGAGGAGGTGCTGGCCCGTATTTATGCCGCCTATGCGGAGCGGAAAAAGGCGCTCAACGCAATGGATTTTGATGATTTGCTGCTCAATTTCCTGCGCTTGCTGGAGGAGCATGCGGATGTGCGCGCGGAGTTGCAGGAGCGTTTCCGCCATGTGCTGGTGGATGAGTACCAGGATACTAATACACCGCAGGAAGCCATCATCCGCTACCTTGTGGGGGGGGAGCAAAGCTGCCTTATGGCCGTGGGGGATGATGCCCAAAGCATTTATTCCTGGCGCGGGGCTAATGTGCAGCATATTTTGCGCTTCCATTTGAACTACCCGGAGGCGGAGGTGTACCGCATTACCACAAATTACCGCAGTTTACCGGCTATATTGGCCATTTCTAATGCGGCAATTGCGCAAAATACACGGCAGATTCCCAAGGATATGCAGGCGGCGCGCCGGGGGCAGAATATACTGCCGGCAGTGTTCCCCGCACCGGATAATCGCACGGAGGCCGGTTTTGTGGCACGGCGTATCGAGACGCTGCTGGATGCCGGTGTGCCGGGAAAAGATATTGCGGTGTTGTACCGCGCGCATTTCCATAGTATGGATGTGCAGATGGAGCTGGCAAGACGCCAAATTCCCTTCCGTATTACCAGCGGTCTGCGCTTTTTTGAGCAGGCCCATGTGAAGGATGTGGTGGCTTTCCTGCGCTTGCTGGGGAATCCGCTGGATGAGGTGGCCTTCCGCCGCATTGCCGGTACATTCCCGCGTGTGGGGGAGGCCACGGCGGGGAAGCTGTGGCAGGCGTGGCTCTCCGTGGTGCAGCCTTGGCTGGCGGAGCATCCGGCGGAGGAGGCGATGCAGCTGCCGCATTCGGCCTTGCTGGGTAAGCTGGCGGTGCCGGCGGCTGCGCGGGCACATTGGGGGGATTTTCTGGCGCTTATGGATTCTCTGCACCCGGAGGAGGGCGTGCTGTTGCCTTCCGAGTTGGTACACCGCGTGCATACCTATTTGGTGCCGTATATGCGCACTGCGTACGATAATTACGAGGAGCGCGCGGAGGATTTGTTCCAAATGGCCCGTACGGTGGGGGAGGAGGAGAACTTGGAGGCATTCCTTTCCCAAGTGGCTCTGCTTTCCGAGGTGGACCAGCAGACCACGGCGGGGGAGGAGGATTGCGTTACCCTCAGCACGATTCACCAAGCCAAAGGGCTGGAGTGGAAAGTGGTGTTTATTGTGTTTCTGGGGGAGGGGCTTTTCCCCCACCGCAGGGTGCTGGATTCCGGCAGCGCCGAGGATATGGAGGAGGAAACCCGCCTCTTCTATGTGGCGCTTACGCGGGCTCAGGACCGGCTGTACCTCTCCTTCCCGCGCTATAACGGCCGCTCTTACGATGCGCAGTACAGCCCGCCCTCCCGCTTTCTGACTACGCTGCCCCCGGAGCTGATGGAGCTTTGGCAGGAGTAAGAGAAATCAGGGCGCCAGCTCCAGCAGGATAAAGCAGTTTTCCTCCAAACTGTCCAGCACTTCCAAATCGGCTTCGCAGCGGATGCAGTAGTACTCCGCGCCCCATAGGCGAGCCACTTCCGCCATGGAGAAGGTGGGCGGCTGCACCAGCAGGCGCTCCAGCTCCTCATCCCCGCGTGTGGCGGGGGCTGCCGGGGCGGCTCCGCCATTGTTCAGCACGGCCACGATGCGCCGCCCGGGCGGCAGCTGGGGCAGCAGAGCTGCGGCATTCAAATCCCGCAGCAGGGTTAAATCCCCCAGCAGGCAGTATGCCATCTCCGCATCGGCGGCATTGCCCAAAAAGGTGCTGAGGGCGCCATCCGCCCCGGTGCTGTGCAAATCCCGCAGGTACAGGGTGGGTACTTGGGTTTGGGCATAGCGGTTCCATAAATCCGCCGTGGTGGCACTGCCTACGCAGATAACATCCGCCAGACAGGCATGCCGGGAGAAGGCGCGTACCAATGCTTCCGCAGAATCCGGATTGCCCAGCAGGTACTCCTCCAGCTGCCCGGCGGCGTGCCGGCTGCGGGGCAGCATGCACTCCGTATCGCCCACATGGGGAATATCCCCCATGGCTTTCATAATTTGCTCCGCTTCCCCTTCAATCACATGGCTTTTGCGTTTCAGCCCGGAGAATCCGGTGCGGGTAATGGAGTATACCTCCGTTTCCGGCAGGTTTTCCAGTTCTTGCCAAAAACGCCCCGTGGGTACGCCGCCCACACGCAGTACATAGCGCGGCGGGTATTGGCACAGCAGCTCATCCCCACGGCAGAGCAGCTGGGCCCCAAGCTCCTCCCGCAGACCGCTGGAGGCTTCCGCCAGTACGGGTACGCGCAGTGTTTGCGCCAGCCAAAGTACGGGTTCCTGCTCGTCCGGCTCCAGCGCTCCGATGAGGAGTACAAGCCCTTCCATGGAACGGAAACGCAGCATTTGCGAAATGGCTACCAAAGAGCCCCGGAAACGCGGGGCGGCCGGCGGTGCGCCTACCTCCACCAAACTGTAATCGCTATGGGGCGGTATGGCGGCAGCATCCAAATGAATATGCAGGTGCAGGGGAAATCCTTCCCCCAGCAGGGCGCACATGTCCGGCAGTTCCGATACGGAGCAGGGAAGGCTCAGTTCCTGAGTGGGGGCATAGAGCCCGAAGAGGCTTTCCTGCTCCACACACTGCGGGGCACCGGTGCCGCCGCCGGATTCCGGCGTGTCCAGTGTGATGATGAGCAGCGGCCGCCGCTGGTAGTACGCATTGATGACGGCGGGCAGCATGGAGGCGGCGGCGGAGCCGCTGCCTGCTACCACGGCCACCGGGCGTGCCGTGGCTTGGATGCGCCCCAGGGCAAAAAAGGCCGCTGCGCGGTCATCTGCCACAGCCCAGCGGTGGATAACCGGGCAATCTGCCAGTGCTTGGTACAGGGGGCTGTTCAATTCGCCCGGGCAGCATACCCATTCGGCGGTACCGGCCATGGCCGTGCAGGAGATGAGGGAGAACATAGGCAGTGTGCAGAAGGTGGATTTTTATTCGGGAAGGGGAAGGGGGGCTTCCTGCGGGGTATCCCGCAGCAGCAGATAGTACAGCATGGCCACGCGCGCGCCGCGCTCCCGCAGGTGTTGCCGTAGCAGCGGGCGGAGCCGGGTGGGTGTGTACGGAGCGTAGAAGCCTTGTGCTTCCTGCCCCAGCAGCCGCCCTAATGCCACGGCGCGCCGCACATGGAAAGGCTGGCTGATATAGGTGATGCGGGTGGCTCCGAACACTCTCTGCGCGCGGCGTACGGAATCGTATGTGCAGAGCCCGGCGTGGTCGCTTACGATGCGCTCCTCCGGCACACCCAGCCGAACGAGGGCATTTTTCATGTCCCGGGGTTCGTTGTAATAGCGCTCCCTGTTATCCCCGGAAACGATAATGCAGCGCAGCTTCCCGCTGTGCCACAAGCGGGCGGCAGCTTCCATGCGAGCGGTAAAATAGGGGTTGGGGCGCCCTTTGTTCACTCCTTTGCTGCAGCCCAGCACCACAGCCACATCCCCCGCGCGGCATTCCGCCGGGGTGTTATGGCATTGCCCGGCTGCCAGCAGGGCGGTGCCAAGCTCTGCCGCCAGTACCGCTAATACCGCCGCCAGCAGCAGGCATGCTGCTGTGTAGGCGGTGTAGCGAAGGATGGTGCGGAGCTTTCGCATTCAGCCAATGTTGATGACTTGGATGCGGGTGGTCAGCTCGTGGGTTTCCCCGCAGCGCAGTAGGGTATTTTCCGCAGGTACGACGGTGGTTTCCACGGCGAGGAAGCCGCGTTCATTGCCGGCGCCCAAATCGCCCATGCCGGCGGCAAGGGCTGCGCCGGGATTCCATACCACGGCGGAGGTACTGCCGGCGCGGCATATACGGATGCTGCGCCCCCATGCCGGATCGTGGATGGTAAGTTCCTGATGCTCGGGCACGGGGTGGTAAATGCGGTCAATATGCCCGGCGGGGATGAGGGGGTCCTCCGCATGGGGTACGGCATCCTCTGCGTACTCCGTAAAGGCGCACTCCTCCAGCCCGGTAAGGGCCACCTTCTCGTAATCGCTCACGGCAAAATAGGTGTGCATGGCGGCGGAAAAGGGCATGGTGCGCGGCACATCCAGCGTGATGAGGCTCAGCGTGAGCTCCTCCCCGATTTCCATGGCCAGCGCGGCGCTGGGCATCAGCTCCTGCTCCGGGGGCAGTGCCAGCAGCAGCTGCACGCGGCCATCCGCGCCTTCCTCGCAGCGCCCCACTTGCCATGTGGATATGCGGGCGGTACCATGGGCAGGCAGGGAGGTATCCTCCGTGTTCTTGCCAAACCAAGGCCAGCAGAGGGGGATGCCGCCACGCAGGGCTTTCCCTTTGCGGAATACGGCCTGCGGGCTCATGTAGATGACCGGGCGCTGCCCGGCCGGTGCCCAGCGGAGTACATGCCCGCCGTAGAGGGAGATTTCCGCCGTGCAGAGCGGGGTGTCGATTTTCAGGATGGGGAAGTCCTCGCCGTAGGGGTATTCTGTGGTAACCATGGTCTTGCTGCTGCGTATTCTACCAGACGGTATTAGCTCTGGCAAGCATGCAGCGCGGCACGGGGGCGGTAAAATAAATGAGCATGGAGCGTATGCATGCCAGTTACGCCTTGTCAGCGGTGGGAATATGTGGTAGCATGAGCCGTTCCTTTTTTATTTGCCCTTTTATGATGATGAAGAAGCGCGTGCGCAAGATTGTGGTGTTAGCAGTGGTAGCGGCTCTGCTGGCAGGAGCGTTCTACGCACCGTATGCCTGCCGCCGATACTTGGCCAAGCAGGAGTACGAGAAAGCCTTGGAGCTTTTAATGCTGGGGGAGACCGAGGCGGCGGCACTCTGCTTCCAGAAGACGGCGGAAATGGGGTACGCCATGGGGCAGTACCAAATAGGTGTGTCCTATTACCGGGGTATCGGTGTGCCGCAGGATGAGGCCAGAGCTTTCGGCTGGTTGAGCCGCGCAGCCCGGCAGGGTGCGGTTTTCGCATATGCTTACCTGGGCCGCTTCTATGCCGAAGGAAAGGTGGTGCCCCAAAATATGGCTTTGGCACTGGAATGGCTTACCCTTGGCGTGGAGGCCGGGGAGATGAATGCTGCCTATGAGCTGGGGATGCTCTACCACCAAGGAAAGGGTGTGCCGAAAAATAAGGCCAAGGCTTTGGAATACTTGCTGGCGGCTTTTAAGCAGGGTTCCCCAAATGCAGCCTACCAAATGGCTCGTATTTACATGGAGGGCGAAGCTGTGCCGCAGGATACGGCTAAAGCACTTCGTTTGCTCGAACGGGCGGCGGAGCGCGGGCATACGGAGGCTCGGGTCGAACTGGCGGAGCATTGCCTGCAAATAAAGAGCGGGAAATACACGGCCGAGCAGGGGGTGGAATGGCTGCGCCTTGCCGCACTCGAAGGCCATACGGAGGCGCAGTACCTTTTGGCAACATGCTACTACGAAGGGGAGGGCACGGTGCGCGATGAGGCAAAGGCGATGCAGTGGTTCCGCCATGCTGCCCGGAGCAAGCATGCCAAGGCTCTGTTTCGGGTCGGTAAATTGTACATGCTCGGGGAGGGCGTGCCGCAGGATATGCAGGAGGCTTTACGCTGGTACCGCATGGCGGCGGAGGCAGGGGATGCAATGGCTCAATTCGAGCTTGCCCGGTGTTACCTCTTTGGTGTCGGTGTGGAAATGCAAAACGAAGTAGCCTCGGAGTATCTGCTGGCGTCCGTACGCCAAGGGAACGAGGAGGTTTGCCGGGAGTTGCTATGCCTGCTTACGGAGTGTGCGGATGATACTGATTCCGCAGAATTTTGCTTCAGAAAAGCGGAGTGTTATTTTCTTAAACGGCACGGTGCGCTGGCTGCCCCGTGGTACCTCGAAGCCGCGAAAAAGGGGCATAAGGAGGCGCAGTACACCATGGGGGCGCTGTGCTACTATGGAGACTATGTGGAGCAGAATTATGCGGAGGCCGCAAGATGGTTCCGCATGGCGGCGGAACGAGGGCACGTTTTGGCTCAATATTATTTGGGCTGCATGTATCGCGATGCGAAAGGCGTGCCGAAAAATCTTGAAAAGGCGAGGCACTGGTTCTGCAAGGCGGCAGATACAGGCCACAGGGCATCTATGGATGCCTTGGATGAGCTTCAGTAGGCTTGCCCCGTACTGCGCTCTCGGGCAAATTGCGGCAAACGGTGAACGGCGTTGCGCATGGCTTCCAGCCCTTGGAGAAGAATCTCCGGGGAAGTGGCAAAGTTGAGCCGCACACACTGCGGAGAGCCGAAGCGGCTCCCATCATCCAAAAACACATCCGCCTGCTCCAAAAAGAAAAGGTGCGGGGATTCCACCCCGAGTGCCGCACAGTTTATCCATGCCAAATAAGTAGCCTCCAGAGGGCGCATGGAAAGCATGGGTAGCTCCTGTGCCAGAAAATCCTGAAGCGTGCGGTAATTGCGGCGCAGGGTGTTAAGCAGTTGGGCATGCCACGGCCAGCCCTCCGTGTATGCGGCCAGAGAGGCCGCATAGGCAAACACATTCAGCGTGGGCAGGGTGTGCCCCTGCGTGCGGATGATGCGCTCCCGCAGGGCGGCATTGGGTACTGCCATGTAGGTAAAGCAAATGCCGGCAATGTTAAAGGTCTTGCTGGGAGCGCTGAGCATGACTACGCGTTGCAGCAGAGGCTCCGGCAGAGTGAGGGCGCTTTGGTGTACCAAATCCTCCTCCAGAATCAAATCGCAGTGGATTTCATCCGAGCAGAGAATCAAATCGTGCCGCTCGCAGAAATCTCCCAAACGCAGAATATCCTCGCGGCTCCATACGCGCCCCAGAGGATTGTGCGGATTACAAAGCAGGAACATGCGCGTGTGCGGGGAAACAGCGGCTTCCATCGCCTCCCAATCGAATTGCCATTTCCCTTCCGCTTGTATGTACGGCACCGTGAGCAAGCGGCAGCGGGCATCCTCGTGGCAATGCAGCATAGGAGGGTATACCGGTGTGCATACCATCACCTCGTCCTCCGGCCGGGGGCAGGCCGTGCGCGCTACCAGCGTGAAAGCCGGTACGCAGCCGGGCAGGGCATGCAGCCATTCCGGGCGAGCCTCCTGCACCCCATGCCGCGCGGACAAATAGGCGCAAATGGCCTGCCGCAGCTCATTCGTCATGAAGGCATAGCCGTAGAATCGGTGGTTGAGCCGCTGCTGCAAAGCCTCCACCACGCAGGGGGGAGACTCGATGTCCATATCTGCAATACCAAAGGGAAGAGGCCCCTGCAGGTCCCATTTGATGTTGCCCGTTTCCCGGCGGCTATCGGTGGAGGCAAAGCGAATCATGGCGGTGCGGCGTAGTTTTTAGGCTCTGCGGCGGCGGATGGAGAGCACAGCAAGAGCCAGCAGGCTGAGCGTGGCAGTGGCAGGCTCCGGTACGGTCTCAAAATAGATGGCACCCGGCTCCTCCGTGCTGTATGTGCCGCTCAGTTGCTGCCCATTGCCCAGCAGTGCCGTAATGGAGAGGCTGCTACCCGGGCGGAGGGTGATGCTATCCCCCTCCGTTCCGAAGGTGACACGGAGGCTTTCTCCGCATTGCAGCTCCTCTACCATGGTGGTAAGATCCAGCACCAGCTGAGTGCCGGCCAGGGTGATGTTCCCTGCCAGAGCGGAGCTGTTAAGCTCGTACAGCAGCTCGCCTTCCTCCGCCACGGCTGCGGTGGAGAAGGTAACGCCGCTGCTCATCCGGCTAAGGGTGAGTGAGCTGTTGGAGGCACTCAGCTGCATGGTTACATTTTTTGCGGTGAGTGTGGCGGTGCCGGTGCCGTAAATTTGAGAGAGAGCATCCACATACACATTGCTGAGGGTAAGTTCCGCGCCGTCTTGCAGCGTGGCGCGCACAGCATTCAGCCCGGCCGGGGTGGCGGCATCCCGGGCAGTAAGGTCTATCCGCTCTCCCGTGCCGCCTACCTGTACGCCAAGCAGCGTTCCCGTGCCCTCCGGTGCCGCGGCACTCAGGCTGAGCCCCTGCGCCACGGAAAGCGTGCCGCCTGCGGCCATGCGGATTTGGTGGGCCGCGGTACCATTATTGGCCTGCATATGGCTATCCTCGGCAATGGAAAGCGTACCGATATTCACCTTTTCCTGAGCCACCCAGCGGCTCTTGGTGGCTGCGGTGTTGATTTCGAGCGTACCCTCGCCTTGGATACTGCCGGTATAAATACTGTCCGTTTCTGTTTGTGCGGAAAGCTCCACCGCCATAGTAGCTCCGGCCTGCACTTTTACCTGCCCCTTGTGGCCGTAGAAAGCCGCCAGCTCTGCCGTATCCGAGAGCGCCTCCCCGCCTTCCGCATACTCCTTGCTCCGCTGCACCCCTTCCCGCAGCAGGAAGGTGCCTCCGGTTTGCACCGTCACATCCCCCTTAAGGCGGGCATGGCTGCCCAGCTCAAACGTGGCGCCCTTCTGCACGCTCACATTCATGGCGGCATCCGCATAGTGCCAATCATTCTCCCGTGTGGAGAAATCCGCCGTGGTAAGCGTATGAGTACTGCCATAGCCATGCACCGTGGGTGTGCCCACCAAGCGTACGGTGCCGTTCTCCACCGTGAGCCCGCTGGCGGCGTTTTGCAGAATTGTGCGGGTGCCGTTTAACTCCAAGGTGCCATTACCGGCATAGACGATGGAGAGGGAGGATTGGTCGGAATCCCGGAAAGAGCCGACAAAGCTTTGCTCCTTGGTTTCGCGATAGGTCAGCGTGGAGTGCGTGCTGCTGCTGTTGGTAATAGTGGCATCCTCCGTGAGGGCATTGATGGTGAAACTGCCCTCGCGCAGCTCTCCCCCGGTGGTGTACCAATCCATGCTGTTACCATTCATATCCAGCGTGCCGCCGCCACTGCCGAAGCTGAAATCGCGGGCAATTTGCCCGGTATCGGCAATCACCACCTTTGCCCCGGTATTTACCAGCACATTATAGGCGGCGTAGTATTCACCCGCCTTCCCCGTGGCCTCCAGATAAGTGGTGCCGCTGCCGCCCAGATTCAGGAAAATCTCATTCCGCCCCTCTGCGCAGAGCCGCACATCCCCCGAGCCCACCTTGCGCCACTCGCGCATATACGTCTCATCCGCATTGCGGAGCTGCACATTCACCGTCACCCCGGCATCCACCACATAGCCTGCGGCATCCAGCTGGTGCCCGCCTGCGGAAACCAGATTGTACTCCACGCCGCTCACCTTCTCCGCTGCAAAATGCAGGTATCCCAAGCCTAAATCCGTATCCGCGTTGACTTGGATGGTGTATTTATCCCCGGATTTGGCGGAATCGAATACCAAATTCTGGGTCTGGTACAGCTCTGCATAGGTAAGCCCGGTGTTTACCACGCTTTCCTTATTTTCTACCACCACGCTCTCCGCCGCATTCAGGTACTCATTACCGTAATGGTACCAATGCTGAGAGTCCTTCAAGCCGGAAAGAGATTTCCACGTGTGCATTCCCTTTTCCACCCCGTGGAAAGTGGCCGAGTTCCAGTTGGCGTCCATAATAGTCGTGCCATTACCATTATAGAGATACCCCCTCCATGGTGTGGTAGTAATGTTGTAACCGCTAATGGTATCCTTCACCACGGCAGCATCATCCGCCTCCACCATCTCCGTCCCCACGATTTTAACCGTGCCATCCGTGTAAGCCATATCCACATGGGCATTATCGGCCTCCATCGTGTCCAGCGTCCACTCCGGCGCGGCTGCTGCCACCGTCGGGTTCCCGCCGAAACTACCCGTGTGTGCCATGAGGAACTGGAAGGAATTCGTATCCTCGTTCCACACAAAATACGGACTGCCGGAATCCCCCTCCGTAGAGCCGAAGGGCAGGGGAGAGGCTTCCCCCACACCGGAACTGCTCCAGGAAGTCGTACCTGTTACCTGAGCGTTTTTTGTATCCTCCACGCTGCCCACAGCCGTAGAATCCGCCCAGTAAGTAATACCGGCAATACCCGCCACCGTGTAAGTACCGGCACTGCTGATTTCCGTGGACTTACCGGAATGGTCCGTGAGCAGCTGCTGCCCACCGCCCACACGGTACACCGTAGCCCCCTTCATATCCGTCTTGCCGTTATTGTATGTGAGACGGTAAATTTCCGCCGGGGCGGCATCCGTAATAATCTTGCTCAGTCGGGTAATTTTGTAATCCGCCTTTGTGGTATGCGCAAAAGAACCATTGGCGGAAGTTTCCTCAACACCCTTGTAAACGATGCAGCGAGTACTGCCGATGCCGTATTCATTGCCGGAGAACGTGGGGTCCAGCACGCCATTGTGTTTTACCGTTACCACATAATTATAACTCACGGCCGTGCCATTGCCCAAATCCGCCACCGCACCGAAATCCGGCACCCCATGGGGCAGCGTATAACTCTCCTGCCCACCGGTGTAGTACAGGCGCACCCCTTCCTGCTCTTGCAGGTACCGCTGGAGTTCACTGCCTTCTCCCGCCGTGTAACGGCCGGAGTTAGTAGCCACATCCACATAAGTCAGCAGAGAAACATCCGCGTGGCGGATGGCGGCATGCGCAGGCAGCACGACCCCTCCCAGTATTATTATGGACACATGGCAAAGCGGAAGATGGAGTTTCATAACTACAAAAGTACTATATTGCAGTCTAGCATACCACCTGCCACATGACAAGGCAGAAAGCACCTTTCTTCTTGCTTTATTTGTGCGTAACTGCTATACTCCGCACCGCAATGAAGACAGTACACTTCCTCATGGCGACCGCCGTGGCGCTGGCTACCCTTTGTGGCAGCACGGCTCAAGCAGATCGTTATTCCGATTACTGGCTCCCGGAAAATATGGCCAAACGCCAGTGCGCCTCCGTACACTTGGGATTTCTGCCCTCCATTCCCCACCACACTGCCGCTTACCAGGAAATGGTGGTAGAAAAAAGTGCCCCCGGCACCTACTTTGCCGCAAATAACTTTGGCTGCGGCTATATCGGCGTGCAGGAACTCTATGGCAAAAACCCCGATGGTTCCCCCCAGCGCATAGCTATTTTCTCCATTTGGGATGCTAAGGATTCCGGCGATAATCCCAATGCCGCCCCGGAGGAAGAACGCGCCCTGCTCATTCAGCGCGGCAAAGGAGTGGAAACCACCCGCTTTGGCGGCGAAGGCACCGGCGGTAAATCCGTGCGCCCCTTCCCATGGAAAGAGGGCGATGTCATCCGCACACTTGTGATTGAGCACCCGGATGGCGAAGAATTCCGCCAGATTGCCGGCTACATTTACGACCCCGCCGCCCGCAAGTGGACCCTCATGAGCTGCTGGCGCATCCAAGCCCTTAGCCGCGGCTTAGGCGGCGGCTGTGGCTTCGTGGAGGACTTCCGTCGCAACGTAGAATCCAAGCAGTACGAGCGCCGTGCCACCTTTGGCCCCGCCTACCGCTGGGACGGCACAGAATGGCACCTTGCCACGGAATTTCGCTTCACCCGGGACGCCAACCCCCTCAAGGAAATCAACTGCCGCATAGATCCCAAACGTGGCTGGTATTCCCTTGCCACCGGCGGCACCATTGCCGAAGAAGCGGACTTCCCCGTATTCTCGAACAAAAAACTCGATAATCCCCCCGCTTGCAAGAAGCCCGGCAAAGCCGTCATGAAACTCGTCAAGGCCCCCAAGCTTCGTAAGATCGAGTATAAGGACTGAGCCTCTGCATCTTCCTGCCACTCTTCCTTGGATGCCTCCCTACCTCAACACGGGCGGCATCCTTTTTTTTCCGGCAATTCAATCAATTTTTTCTTGCAAAAAACAAAACTGCGGTTAAGATGAGTATTGCAGAAGCGTCATTCTGCGGAGAGTGATTCCCCTTCTGTAACCCCAAACAGAAACCAACCAATAGAAAGAAGGTACTGACCATGCCGAATGATGATATGAACATTACCGTTACGGGACGTCACATCGAAGTGACCGATGCCATCAGAGAATTCGCCACCAAGAAAATTGCCGCCATCCACATCGATTACCCCAAGATTGTGGAAGCCCGCGTGGTGGTGGACGTACAAAAAGATAGGCAGATGGCGGAAATCGTGCTTTTCTGCACAGACCATATCACCATTCAGGCCTCCACCTCCGCCGCAGACCTCTATGCCGCCATCGATGAAACGGTAACAAAAATTATGCGCCGCATGCGCAAGCATAAAACACGCCTCATGAAGCACTTCCGCCCGCACCGCTCCCAGAGCATCCGCAAGCTCGATGAGAAGGTGTACGAGGAGGATGTACTCGATTACGAGGTGGATACCGATGCCCCGGAGGACCCCAAACCCATCCGCATCTCCCGCGAGGGCTACGACCTGCGCACCATGTACAAAGAGGATGCCATTATGGAGCTGGAAATCTCCGGCAAACCCTTCGTGCTTTATCGCAACGCTCGCCGCAATGTCCTGCAGATTGTATACCGCCTCACCCCGGGCGAATACTCCATTATCGAGCTGGGTAACGAGCTGAAAGCCTGAAGCAGCGCGGCACCACAACGTGCTTTTTCGCCCTGCCTCCCCTCCCGGGGAAGCAGGGCTTTTTTATCCCCCGCGCCCCCGTAAAACAAATACTCCCGAATGCCGTGCAGGCATTCGGGAGTGGAAAAACAGCTCTAAGGCACTTTAGGCGCGGCGGCGGCGAGCAGCCAGAGCAGCCAGAGCCAGCAGGCTCAGCGTGGCGGTGGCGGGCTCCGGTA
>CAYSYD010000041.1:0-16710 GCA_964435145.1 uncultured Akkermansia sp. | reverse complement strand
TCCGCCTGCGTTTCTTGCGTCCGTTGGTCATTCCACAATTATTGCAGAAGAGCCCTTTTTCTTCGATGGCGGCGAGCATTCCCGCTTCTTGGCGCATTTGGTAGGAGACTCCGCCGGTGCTGATGCTGCCGCCGTAATTCATGCCGCAGAATTGGCAGGCGGCACGAAGGTTGCCGAAGAAGGCATCGAAATCCATGGCTTCTGTGGGGGCTCCTGTGGTGTAGGAGAGGATGAGGGTTTTGCCGCGGAGTTTGTTGCCGGTGCTGCCGTGGGAGAATCCGTGCAGGAAGGTTTCTTCCATCCAGCGGTGCAGGAGGGAGGGCATGGAGAACCAGTAAACCGGGAATTGCAGGACGATGATGTCTGCCCAGAGGAGGTGCTCCTGCTCGGCGTTACTGTCGATGCGGAAATCCGGATACAGGCGGTCCAGATAGACGGTGCGGCTTTCCGGGAGTTGTTTTTCCAGTAATTCCATGATGGCTTTGTTTGCTACGGAATCACCGGTGGTGTTTGTGTGGCCGGAGATGATGAGGATGTTTTTCATCGTGAGGCAATTCGGGTGGAGCTTGTAGTATCGCTCATCTTTTTGCGGAAGGCAAGATGATAGTGTGGTGTGCCGTTGTATCAAAAGGAGCGCCCCCGGGTGCGGGGGCGCTCCGTGGGGGAGGTTGCGGGTGGTTTTACTTGCGGCGGCGGCGTGCAGCAAGACCGGTTAGGGCGAGCATGCTGAGTGTGGCACTTGCGGGTTCCGGAACGATGAGGGCGGAGATTTCGTCGGTGCTTAAGGCTCTGTTCCAGAGGGTTATATTGCTCAGCTCAGCAGCCGGGAATTGGCGACCACCTCCGAAGGGGCAGCCAAATTGAATCCCCATGAGGCCTTTATCCTCCTCGCTGGCGGCTACCCAGTTGGAGTAGCTTCCCTTGAGGATGCCGTTTACATAAACGCTGAGGGTTTGGGTGAGGCTCATATCGGAGACGAGGGTGAGTGTGGCGGTGGTATTCATGCCGCTGTCCATGCCTGTATCAATATCTCCTGTGGTATCAATGCTGCCGAAGCCTGTGCTTTGGGCTACTTCGTTGAATACCATTAAATCTCCGCTGGTGTTGACGCCTACTTGGAGGCATTTGTTGTCTCCTGTGCCATTGGGGGAGTAGAGGGAAATCATGGCTTGCCAATTATTGCCTGTGAAGCTGTGGATATCCAGATTGAGGGTAAAATCCTCCGTGGGGCAATCGGTAAGCAGGCGGTCTGTTCACGGGCGCGTGCCTGTGGAGATATCACCGGCGGTACCGCTGCTGTTCCATATCGAAGGCGGTGCTGGACCAGCCTACGATGGAGGAGGCGTTTCCGGAGGAGAAATCCCAAGCGAGTACTACGCCGGATTGCTATTCCGTGGTCATGCTGTTGTAGCCGATGGTATTGGCAGTGGCGAGGCTGCCCAGAGTCAGTATAATAGCGAGTGTTTTGTGCATAATTTCTAATGGGGGTTATTTGAAAATGACTTCGTTTACATAGGTGTGAGCTTGTTGGGGATGTGTAAGGCGTACGTTCTTTGCTCCCGGGGTAAGGCGGTAGCGGCGTACATGTTCCCCTTCTTCCGTGAGGGTGGCGTTCGTTACTCCGCAGGTGGTGTTGCCTACGGTGATGAGTTCCGTGGCTCCTTCCGGGATGGGGAGGGTGACATCCAGAGGTGCTTTGGCGCAGAAGTAGGTGGAGGCGATATCCGCATCGGTAATGCAGCGGGGGTCTGTATCAAACACGTTGGCTGTAACGCCCACGTTGAAGAGGGTGAGTTTTACATCCTCTGTTTGGGTGCCGGTGTTCGTGAGGCTAAGTGCAGTGATACGTTCTTTCGGGAGTTCCTCCTTCTTCAGGAAGAGGCGGTTTTTTTCGAGTTCCTTCCGGAGTTGTACTACTTCGCCGGATTCGAGTGTCAGCTGTATGGTGGCCCAGGAATTCAGCTTTGCGTTTTCGAGGTTGATTTGCACCCACTCCGGGTGGATGGGGTTGGGCAGTTCCAGAGAAATATGGTCGTTGGGAGCCAGACGGAAGAGTTCCATAATGCGGCTGATGCCGATGTCGCCTGTGTTGCTGTATGCGGTGAAGTTTTGCCCGAATACATTGGTATCCACGTAGGGGGGCAGGGTGCGGTTTACCGCAAATTCGCAGATGGAGAGCCAGTTAGGACGCGGGTTGATAATGCGGAAGCGCACATAGCGGGCGCGGATGGGGTTTTTGGCCAAATTGACGATGGCAAGGTTACCGTGCTGCGGTTTGCCGATGGGCTGCCAGTGGGTGGCATCGTCGGAAACTTCAAATTGCACGCATTCTGCATAATCTCTGTGGCGCGCCCCACCCATTACGAGGCAGATGTTGTTGATGCTGATGGGGGAGCCATGGTCCAAGCAGTACCATTGGTTCTTGGCTTGGAACGCATCGTTGGACCAGAAAGTGTTGGGGCGTCCATCCATTATTTTGGCGGTTTCTGCGTGGGTGTTACCCGTGGAGGCGGAGAATTTCGGCACGCTGCGTTTTTGGCCGGAAAGGTCGGCGTAGACTCGGGCATTCAGGTAGGCAAAGGCGGCGTTGATGACGGGTGTCATGGCGTAGGCAGCCACTTCCACATCGTCCACTTGGCGTGTTCCTTGGGCGGACCATTCTCCGCGTGTGGTGGCGCGCATATCGTACAGGGCGTTCACCGTGTCGAAGAAGTAGTGGAAGAGGTAGTCGTCTTGCGTGGCGAAGGCGGTCATGATGGAGGCTCCGGCGATGCCTGTCAGCTCGAATTGATTCAGCCACGGGCGGATTTCCTGGCAAAGGCCGGCCACGGGGTTGCGCGTGTGCTTCAGCTCTCTGGCGGCGGAAACCATGCGGTCAAACTCGAGTTGGAGGAGCTGTACGGCTTTCATGTCCGGTTTGCCGGAGGAGAGGCTTTCGATAAAGGCTTGAGCCGTGGGTGCTATGGTGGCGGATTCCTCGCGGAAATAGCCGTGACCGTTGGGCAGAAGGTAAGAATTATGGTCGCAGAATACTTTCATGGCCTCCCGGTGGCGCGGGTAGAGGCGGCGTATGCCGGCTTCCCATGTGGTGGTGGATTCAAAAGCTTCTATGTTCCAGGTGTAGTTAGCCACGCCAAAGAGACCCACTTTGCTGGCTTCTGCGTGTTCCATGGGGTTTGCCACGAAGCCGCTCATGAGTTGTTTCATCTCGGGGGAGGTATCCAGCCCGTAGGTGCGCCCCATGGAGAGGCGGCTGCGTTTGAAGTCGTTGCACGGCCAGTTCCACCAGATGAAAGTGGGGCGCTGTACGTGTTGTTTTACCCATTGCTGGCCTTCCAGCGTAATGTCATGCACTACGGTATTACCTGTCCACATGACCGGGATGCTTTTATCCAATCCGCTGCCGAGGGTTTGCAGGAATTTTTCGTTTGTCCAGCTGCGGTTGTACCCTGTGGGGCACATGATGAGGGTTTGATTCACATCCGGATGTTTGCGGATGAAGTTTTCCAGCAGGTAATTGCTCAGCTGTACCTGCCGCTCGGCTTTGCCGATTTCGCCGCCGGAATCGTCCACCAGTACGCCGAAATCGCGCACGCCTAAATCATACATTTGGCGGAGTTTTGCGCACAGGGCATCCAGCTGGGGGCGGCCGCCATCCACTTGCCAGTTGACGGTGTTTGCCGGGTGAATGGCCCAAACAAAGCGCACATGGTTTTGGCGGGCATAGTGTACGAGTTCCCGGAGTTCTGCGGCTTTGCGTTCCGGGTAGGGCTTGTAGCAGCCGTGGCCGTGGTGGAAGGGGTCGTCCTTGGGGGCGTAAATGTAGGTGTTCAGTTTGTTGCGCCCCATGAAGCGGAAGATGGAGCAGCGGGCTTCAAAACTCCACGGGGCACCGTAGTAGCCTTCCACTACGCCGCGGGCGGGTAAGTCCGGCCAGTCCACCAGAATGCCCATGGGCAGTTCTCCCAGCCGGGTGATTTCCCGCAGGGTTTTATCTGCAAAAACATCGTTATGCGCCAGAGTGGCATCCGGCACGTTGTACAGCATTTGGATAACGGATTGGCGCGCGTAGTAAGCACCTGTTTCATCGTTGGCGTAGATGGTGAGCTTTCCGGGGGTGATGTTGATGGCATAGCCCTCCGGCACATTGGGCAGGCGCTGCCACATGGCGCCGTTGTCCCCGGGTTTTCGGAGGTGGATTTGGACGTCTTCCACCTTGGTGGTGACGGAGCGCATGCCGTTTAACTGGGGCTGGGGGTAAATTACAACAGCCTCAGCCCGGAAGGGGGAGAGAAGCATGCCGCAAGCAAGGGCTAAGAGAGAGAAAGGCGAGATTTTCATACCAAGTGCAGGGAATCGTAAGACTAGCGGAAAAAGGCTTCTCCGATCAGTGTGGCATTGTAGAGCAAATTGTTGGCTAATGCAAGCAGAAAAGGGGATTTGCGGAGCTGTTTTAATAGAAAGGGAAGCCCCCAACCTGTGCGGAAGGGGGCTTCTCGGAAATACGCGGGGTAGGAGGCTGCTCAATCGTTGCGGACTCGCGAGCGCGGGGAAAGAACGATGGGTACCCCGGCTGCTTTGATGCGGGAACGAATGGTATTGCGAAGGTATTGCGCGTAGCTATCGGTAAGCAGGCGTTTATCGTTCACGAAAAGTACATAGGTGGGCACGGGGATGGTGGTGTATTTTTCGTTCACTGCGGTGGTGGCGTAGAAGAGTTTGAGGCGTTTTTTGAGGACTCGGTGCTGCCCCGGCGGATTCATCTCCATGGCGCGCTGGAGCAGGCGGTTGAGTTCTCCGGTACCGGGCATGTTGAGCGCTTCTTTTTGCACACGGGCAATGCTTTTGAAGATGCTTTCCATGCCGCTGCCTTCCTTGGCGGATACGATGGCAATGGGGGCGTAGTCCAGAAAGAAAAGGTTTTCTTTAATGTGTTCTTTGACGGCATCCTTGCGGGCTGAGAGGGGGGCGTCCGGGCAGTAGAGGTCGAATTTGTTGACAATGATGATGCAGGGTTTGCATTCCTTGGCGATGATGGAGCCAATGCGGCGGTCCTGCTGGGTTACACCGGCCGCCATGTCGATAACGAGGAGGCAGAGGTCCGAGCGGCGGATGGCTTTCTCGCTGCGCATGGCGGAGAATACTTCCACGGAGGTATCCCGTTTGGAGCGGGGGCGCATGCCTGCGGTATCAATCAGGACAAAGCTTTGGTCGTTGCGGGTGTAGGGAATGTCGATAGCATCGCGTGTGGTGCCCGCCACGTTGGAAACAATGGTGCGTTTGTCCTGAAGAATGGCGTTAACGAGGGAAGATTTGCCGGCATTGGGGCGGCCAACGATGGCTACTTTAATGGGGGAATCTGCGGAGGTCTCCTCTTTGTCCGGCTCTTCTTCCGGGGTGGCGTTGGGGTCTGCTTCTGCTTTGCAGGGGGCGGCTCCAAGGGATTTTAGTTCGGCATTGAGTTTATCTGCCAATTGGGCAAATCCTCTCCCATGCGCGGCGGAGGTGAATACATAGTTGCTGAAGCCGAGCCGGGCGAATTCGCCTAGGTTAAGTTCCTGCTTTTCGGAATCCGCTTTGTTCAGAATGAGCATGACCG
Organism: uncultured Akkermansia sp.; assembly: GCA_964435145.1. Taxonomy (GTDB): domain Bacteria; phylum Verrucomicrobiota; class Verrucomicrobiia; order Verrucomicrobiales; family Akkermansiaceae; genus Akkermansia. The sequence goes on along the minus strand of CAYSYD010000041.1, from coordinate 11,111 downwards.
GCACCTTGCTTTTGTGCAGTTGGGCGGCAATGCTGCAGTCGATGGGGGTGAGGTGGTCGCGGCAGTCGCAAACGAACATGATGAAGTCTGCGGCATTCATGGCAATGTCCGCCTCCTGCGTTATCTGAGAGGCAAAACCATCGTCCAGCGTGCTGCCGATACCACCGGTATCGACCACGAGAGCCTCGTAGTCCGTTATGCGAACAGGGGCACAGAGACGGTCGCGGGTGACTCCGGGTTGGTCGTGTACGATGGCGATGCGGCGGCCGACCATGCGGTTAAAAATGGCAGATTTGCCAACATTGGGGCGGCCGACAATGGCAATGGTGGGGGTGCTCATGGCAGGGAGTCTATTGCGTGGAAGGGGGTGGTGTGTCTGGTTAGAAAGGGCGGTCGGATGTCTTGCGAACCGGTTTTTCCTCTCCGGGCTTGGGGCGTTCGTAGGGTGCCACGCCCACGGGTATAATTCCCTTGCCGGTGCTGATGAGATCCAGCGGGCCGCCGGTGCGTTTGTAGTACTGCGCATGGGAGCGGTTGCCCTTGGTGTCCATCACGGCATAGGTGAAAAGCTCCGGGGAGGATTGGCAGAGAACATGCATATTGTAGGCACTATCCAGCAGGACAATGGGTTTCATGAAATTGAGGAAGCGTGCAAGGTAGCAGGCGCCGTGGATGCGGTGCGTATCCAGCCCTTCCACTTGGCCGAAGAGGCAATCCTTGCCATCGACTCTGGCGAGCTTGAGGTTGAGCCGGAGCTTTTGGCCGCGGGCTTGGATGTGGAACTCGCGGACTTTGCCGCCGTCAATCATGGCAAAGAGGGCTCGGTTGGAGCTGTAAGTGGTGTGCCCGTCGGGCATGCGGATAGTGGCCACGGCAGCATGGCGCCCGGTGGTGCGTATGGCGTAGAATCCGGCCAGGTCTACCTCGAAGGAGCGGCGGGAGCCGGGCGTGAGCGCGAGGTCGGGGAATTTGGCACGAGCCGTAGGCGTGAGGGGCATGTTCTCACCTTGGCGGTTAATCATAAAGTTGAGCCAAGGGCGTCCGGGCGTGTTCGAAAGTTGAATGGCCTTATCCGTATAGTTGGTAATAGTGAGTTTGAACACCACATTCTCCCCCACCATAAAATCGTGGCGAACGGGGGAAAGCTGGAGTTCCACTTGTGCATGGGCGCAGAGCCCGCAAAACAGCAGGAGGGTGGCAGTGAGAATGCAAAGCAGGTTTTTCATATGTGCGGTGGGAGACGAAAGGTATTATTCTGCGGTTTGGGAATGGGGGTAGGCAATGCGGAAGGAAGATTTTTCGTGCTGCCAAGCCGGGTCGGGCACGGGGATGGGGCGTATTTGCTGGGGGGCGGATTCCATCAGGAGGCAGGAGTTCGGCGTGTAGATGCCGTTGGCGGAGCCTTCGTGGCGGCTGGTGGTCCATTCCCACACGCGCGTGGGGCCGGTTTCTGCCAGTGCGGCTTGCAGCATGGGGGCGCTGGGCAGGGTGCCGCCCATATAGCGCGCGCAGGCCAGCGCTTCCCAGTAATTCACGCCGGTGATGGGTTCTGCACCTGTGGCGGAAAATTGGCGAGGCTTGGGGCGGTGTTCCGTCGGGATATCGTGCAGGATTTTTTCTTGCTCCTCCACGGTGGCCGTGGAGAGCTCCTCCAGGAATGCGGCATATTCTGCGGTGCTGATAGGTTGCAGGCTTACGCGGTATTGCTTGCCGTGTTCCTGGCAGAGGATGCCATTTGCCATGCGCGCGCCCAGCAGTGTGGGCGTGCCAAGGTTAAAGAAAAAGCCCGAGGCGGAGATACCGCCTGCCAGAAGCAAGGCGCCCAGTGCGTAAACCGCTATGCGGGAGAGCCGGCGCCGCTGGCGGCGTTGTTCCCATTTTTGGGTGTAATAGGCGGAGTTGTCCTCTTCCTCCGGGGGCGGGGCAACGGCCCCCTGAGCCACCAGTTGCTCCGTGATGGTGTTGGCCGTGTGGCGAAGGGTTCCCCAGTCGAAACGGGAACCTTCGTGCCCTTCTTCCATCCATTGCAACACAGTGGCGGCGCGCCCTTCGCCGGTGACTCCCACGGGACGAAGCGGAAAGAGGATGCGGGCAAGTTCCCGCTGCCGTATTTCCGTAATGTTTTGCCCGGGAGTGCCGGGGGCCAGCGGGGAAAGGAAGTGTACAGAGCCGCTTTCCTCATCGCTGTAAATATCCCGTGCAGCCGGGGGGATGGTGGCCAGTTCCTCCTCCTCGCAGAGGGAATAGAGGGCGGCAGCCGCAGAAACAATGCGGCAAAGCTGTACCACGGAGAGCTGCTTTCCCTCTGCAAGAAGGAGGGAAAGCGGGGCGCCGGGCGGCAGTTCCTGCGCCGTGTAGCAGCATTGCTCTGCAGTGCCGGAATCAAGCATTTGCACGGTATGGGGCAGGGCATCCTCTTGTGCTTGCTCCCGGGCGCGGCGGCGGAAAGCTTCCGCCACCTCCTCCGGTGCTTGAGCGGAGAGTACAGTCAGCAGAACGGGGCGCTCCACATGGTTTTGGTATGCCTCGTAGCTGCTGTAATAGTTCCCGGATTCGATGAGACGGGTAAGGGTATAGTCCCCAAAGGGGTGCGGAAAGTCTTGGGGAAAAGGCATCATGGTCGGGCAGGTTGTGGGGTGTCGAGGAAATCGGAAATAGGCAGGGCTTCTTCGGTAAAGAAGGTGGGGTCCAGCCCATCATCCGGCAGGAGGGAGTTAGTGGGCAGCATGGCGGGGCGGCGGCGGCTGTTGAGCCTTTGCTCTTGGAGGATGAGGGCGGAGGGCGTACTCAGGCAATCCAGCGGTTCGTCCTTGTAGTAGAGCTTGGCGGTAAATCCGTAAAAGCGGAGATCTCCGTATGCATCCAATTCTTCCCGGGTGAGCGGGGGGACGGAATAGGCCACCTGCAGGTGTTCTTCGCCTTCGTTCCAGCTCGGCTGTTCATTCAGCCATGTCCATTCGGGCTTTGCCATGCGGGAGAATTCGATTTTTCTCCCATTCACCAAATCAAAAAATTGCAGGGTGATGTAAATATCGTCCAAGCGTACGGATTCTCCCGGTGCAAGGAGGATAGGCAGGAGAACCTTCACGCGTTCCCCTTCCTCCGGAGAATAGGTGTGTTCCACCTGATGGGGACCGAAGGAGAGTTTACCCCGCATGGCGGTGCCTTGGTCAAATCCGTAGGTGAGGCGGTTGGCGGCACGTTTGAAATAGCTGCCGGCAGCATCCCGCATGCGGAACAGGCGGGTGTAGTACTCTCTGGCTTTGGTGGGGTTAAGCAATTTGTCGTATGCCATGCCGTAGTAGTACAACATGGCAGGATGATTGGGCGCTAAAAGGCTTGCTTCCTCCAGGTTGAGGATGCAGCGGCGGATGTCCCCCGCCACAAGAGCCGTAACCCCTTGGCGGATAAGCTGCTCTGCTTCCTCCTTGTCCTCTGCATTCATGTCGGAGGGTGGCGGAGTGTCTTTAGCCGGCTCCGTATTCCCACCGGTGGGGAACCAGTCCCCTTCTTGGGTTAAAATGGTATCGATATCCCGGGCGCGGAGGGGGGGCGGGGCATCCGCATTGTTTTCGGGAGCCGTGGCAATGCTGACGGCTCCCTGATTTTCTTGGTGCCGGGCCAGCTCCTGTGCCTCGATGACGGCCAGCTGGGCACGAGAAACTTCCAGAGAGCGTTCGTACGCTAAATCCAAGCGGCGGGTAACGCCGATGCCGAGCAAGCTAAGCTCCACCGTTACGATGATGAGAAGAAGGATAAGTGCAATACGGCGCGAAGCCGCTCCCGCTGCCAGGCGGACAGCGTAGCGGCGTACGGCAGCGCAGGCACGGCAGTTTTGCCATGCTTTAACCGACTTTCTTATCCGGTTTTTCATATTCCAGGATTTTACCCTGATAGCGGGAAAGAAGAGCTTGCATGAATTGCTCTGCCGGCTCTCCGGCATCGGGGGAGAATCCGCCGTAGGTCATGCCATCCATGCGGATGCGTTTTCCTTGCACCGTAGCGTAGGCAATGCCTTTGAAGCCCTTGCCCCATTGGCGCAAATCCAACAGGGTAATATCTGCAATGGAGAAGCTGGTGCCGGCAGCCGTTATGGTATCGCCCCGCAGGCTCATGACGCGGCGGGAAGTGCGGAGCATGAGCCAGATGATGATGGCGGAGATGAGCATGCAGACGCTGCCTGCATACCATTGCTCGCGAATGGCGGCGGTATCGTGGCCATGCTCTCCGGGTTTTTCGGGGTAGTGCATGCGGGCGGAGTAGGCCAGCCAGCATTCATTCCAGCCCTTGCTGAGTGCGGCGTAGTCTGCGGCTTCCGGGGGGCAAAGGGTGGCGGGCTCGCAGTTGGCTGGCAGGGGAAAGCGCTGCTCGTTTTGTTCAATGTAAAGGCCGGATTCGTCCTGCTGCGCTTTGAGCAGCGGGGAGTTCGCCCGTGTTGCTGCCCATTCGGCAGCAGAGGATTCTGTTACATCCTTCCCCAGCTGGGCAAAGGCTTGGTAGGTGAAGAAAGCCTCGTTAGCCTTGCGGTAGCCCACGGAGCCATCGTAGAAAAAGTACATGCCGAATCCGAAAAACGCTGCCAGCACAATGGCAAAACGCATAAAGGTATCGCGGGTGGGTTTGCAAACTATGGTATGGTCAGTCATCTGCAGGGCATTCTACCATATTTTCCCCGCAAAAGACAGCTAAAAATACAATGCGTACACAACCACGGAGGAATTACGCCTCCTTGGGATACCGGCAGTTGGCCCCGGAGATGCAGGAGACCGCCTGCTGGCGCAGTAAATGGTCGCAGAGAACAATCCACGCCATAGCCTCCACCACGGGTACGGCACGGGGGAGAACGCAGGGGTCGTGCCGCCCTTTCCCCCGGAGTTGAACCTCTCGGTGGGTATCGTCCACCGTGTCCTGCACCAGCATGAGGGTGGCCGTGGGCTTGAAAGCCATGCGGAGCTTAATATCCTCCCCATTGGAGATGCCGCCTTGGATGCCTCCGGAATGATTGGTGCGGGTGCGAACGCGGCCGTTTTCCATGTAGAACGGGTCATTATGCCGGGAGCCGCGCATGCTTGCGGCGGCAAAACCGCTACCCACTTCAAAGCCCTTGCAGGCGGGAATGCTCATCATGGCATGGGCAAGGGTAGCCTCCAGTTTATCAAAAACGGGGTCTCCCAGCCCCACGGGGCATTGGCGGATGGTGCATGCCACCACACCACCCAGAGAATCTCCTTCCTGACGAGCGGCTCGGATGGCTGCAGCCATTTGTTCTGCCGTGGCGGCATCCGCCGTGCGCACAATGTTGGCTTCCACGGCGGCGGCGCTCACCTCCTCCGCAGGGATGGGGCAGGAGATATTTTCCACCTGCTGCACCCATGCCAGCACCTCCAGCTTAGGGCAAAGGGTTTGCACCACGGCTTTGGCCACGGCACCGGCAGCCACGCGGCCGATGGTTTCGCGGGCGCTGGCTCGCCCGCCTCCGGTCCAAGCGCGGATGCCGTATTTGGCATCGTAGCAAAAATCGGCATGGGAAGGGCGGTAGGTGTGTTCCATTTCATCATAGGCGGTGGAACGGTGGTCTTTGTTCCGTACGGAGAGGGCAATGGGAGTGCCCAGAGTAAGCCCATTGAGGATACCGCTGAGGATTTCCACGCTGTCCTCCTCGTTGCGCGGAGTCACAATATCGCTTTGTCCGGGGCGGCGGCGGTCCAGCTCGTGTTGAATCATCTCGCGGGTGAGCCGCACTCTGGCGGGGCATCCATCGATTACGACGCCTACCCCCGTGCCGTGGGATTCTCCCCAAGTGCTGATGCAGAAACTGGAACCGAATTTGCTGGACATAGTGGAATGGTCTTCCCGGAGATAATACCCGAAGCCGCCTTGCAATGCAAGAGCATCTTCGGGCATGAGTGCCGGGCAGGGGGAGATATTTACTTGTGGCGGCGAGGTGGCGGGGTGGCACCGGTGCGTTGGAGGTGGAGAATGGAATCCGCCATGTTGCGGACTGTTTCCTCCAGAATGTTGCAGAGGTGGCTGCCCTCCCTGTAATCTGCCGGTGCAAAGAAATCGACTCGGTGCTGGTCGGATTTCAAACCGTAGCATTTGCGGAAACTGCGGCGGGTATCATCATCCGGGTTATACACGGCCACACTCAGTCCGCCCTGCTGGCGCATCACAGTGAAGCAGGGTACATCCGTGGGACCATCGCCGATGTATATCATGTGTTCGAAGGGTATGGGGCGCAAATCTCCGTCCATATGGTCATTCACATCCTCATTGTGCTTCAACATGCCCTTGTTAATGCGGAAGAGGAATTGGGTTTTAGAGGTGTGGGAAATCACGCGTTTGGGGAAGTGGATGCAACCATCGCGCTCGCTGAATTCGCAGGCAAAGACCTCCCTCATGTAGGGGCGGATGATGGAACCGTCAATAATACTCTTAATACCGCTGGAAATGATGTAGAACTCCACCCGCACCCCGGCAAAGCGGTGTTCCTTGGAGAGGGCTCGCTCCTCAAAATTTTCGAAGAACTCGGGGATGCCTTTGTAGAAAGTAAGCCGTTTTCCCAGTTCCATTAGGCTTTCGTTGCTCACGCCATCGATGCTGAGGGTATCCAGCAGCTCTTTAAGGTAACTCAATTCCCCGTCCCAGCCTTCTTCCCGGCTGCGGTCGTTGCATTTTTTCCAGAATTGTTCCGCATCGATGCCGAATTCGGGGAAGATGGTATCCTCCTGCATGTTGTGCGGGCTGAGAGTTTGGTCGAAATCAAAAATAAGAGCTATCGTATTTTGCGGAACAGGCATACCCCCTTGTTATAACGGCGAGAGTCTCATTCTGCAAGCAAAAAAAATTGACAAATGGCGGCGTATGGTATTGAATAGGTGGTATGAGATTTTCCCCTTTCCTTGTTGCTCTTTCCGCCGTCCTTACGGTGTCCTGCACGCAGGTGCAGACCACATGCATTACGGATGTGGCGGATTTGCCGCTCAAGAAAACGGACCTCCCGGATATGGGAAGCTGGGAAAATGCCCCCTTGCGGGCGAATGCTCAGTATGTACTCTTCGGCGCTAATTCCAACCGCGAGCGGAGGAACCGCTTGGGGGATTACTACTTCGTCGATTGGTACGATGCGGAACCGCAAAAACCCGTGCGCCTAGTGATGCGCTACACGCAAGCGGCCACAGGCACCAAGGAGCTTACCCGCACGGTGGAGTATAAGGAACCCCGCGCGGAAGCTGCTTCCCACAAGGAAAAATTCTTCTTTTCCGGCCCGGAGCGTGCGCGCCGGGGGGATGTGATGACGTGGCGTATGGAGCTTTATTGCGGCGGGAAGATGGTGGATTCCCGCCAGTCCTACCTGTGGGAGTAACCTACCTCCGCCCTTACAGGGAGGAGCGCATGCCCAGAGCCTCCAGCAGGGAGGTGAAGCGGGCGTAATCGTGTTCCCTATCGGCGGAGGTGAGTACGAACTGGTACTCTCCCATGCGGGCATCCTCCATGGCGGCATTGTGCAAACGCAGCCGGATTACCTCCTCCGCATCCGTTTGGCGCCCGCGCAGGCGCTTCTCCAGCTCTTCGGAGGGCACATGGATATACACATCCGCATAAGCGCGGCGGATGGTTTCATCCATGCATGCGCGGATGGAGGCGGCTCCTTGCACATCAATATCCATTACCACATTTTTTCCGGCCAGAAGAAGCGCGGTAATGTCCGCCTTAAGCGTGCCATAGGAATTGCCGTGTACCGTGGCATATTCCAGGAATTCCCCGCGTTCCGCACGGGCGGAGAAATCCTCCGGGCTCAAGAAATGGTAATCCACCCCATCCTGTTCTCCGGGGCGGGGTTGGCGTGTGGTACAGGAAATGGAATAGCCGGTAAGCCCGGCGGCTTCTGCCCGGCGGCAGAGGGTTGTTTTGCCGGAGCCGCTGGGGCCGGATACGATGAGGAGCGTGCCAAGCATGGGGGGATAAATGGGGGTATGGTGTTATTCGATATTCTGCACTTGTTCGCGTATTTTTTCAAGTTCTGTCTTAGCCGCCACCACGAGCTGAGCCAGCTCTGCATCGTTGGCTTTGGAACCGGTGGTGTTGAGTTCTCGGAAAATCTCCTGACAAAGGAAATCCAGCGTGCGGCCCACGGCCTCTTCCTTGTCGCAAATACGCTCAAACTGGTCGAGGTGAGAATCCAAACGCGCCATCTCCTCGCTCACATCGCACTTATCGGCAAAAAGGGCAATTTCTCGGATAATGCGCTCATCATCCGCCGGAATGGGAAGCCCGCTTTCCTCCAGCCGGCGCAGGAGTGTTTCCCGGTGGCGGGTGGCAACGCCTGCGGCTCTGGCGGCGAGTTGGCGGCGGAATTCGCGCAGGTTCTCAATGCGCGCCAGCAAATCGCGCTTCATGTTTTCGCCCTCCTGTGCCCGGAGCTGGAGGAAAGCCTGCAAGGCCTCCTGCACGGCGGGTAAGACCGCTTCCAGTACGGATTCTGCCGGAATATCGGCCTCCGATTCCTCTGCAACAATGCCGAGGCGGAGCAGGGAATCCAGCGTGGGTTCCACGGTGGCTCCCAGTTCCTGCTTCAACTCGGAAAGGGTGTGTCGGAGAGCTTGCAGCCGGGCTTTGTTCAGGGTAATGGTGCCGCTGCTGCCTCCCGGCGTTTGCAGGGAGAGGGATACATTGATGCGCCCCCGGGAGACAGCACCGGATACTGCTTCCCGCAGGGGCGTTTCGATGGCGGCCCATGCGCGGGGTAAGTTGAGGGCAATTTCAGTTTGCTTGCGGTTCACGCCGCTGATTTCTACTCGCAGTGAGGCGCTGCCGAAAGGAACGGTAGCAGCGCCGAATCCGGTCATGCTGTTCATAATGAGATGTTACCGATGATGTTCAGAAGATGCGCATCGAGCGTCAGGGCTTCGTTGACGTTGAAGTTAAGGTCCGTGCGGAGCCGGTCCAGCGCCCGGCGGCGGCGCAGGAGTTCTGCCGTGGAGTGCTGCCGAGCCACTTGGTGAATCTCCGGAGTAATCGCCTGCACATCCGGCGCGTGCGAGGCCAGCAGCACAGCCTGCCCTAAGCAGAGGGAAAGCAGCTCCAGCATTTGCTCCCGCTCAGCCAAATACTCCGTTTCAATAAGAGCGGCCGTGGCATCTTTTTGCCTGGCTTCCCAGTCCCGGATATCCGTGCCCTCGGCAATGGCTTTGGCCTCCGCCTTCAGCGCGGCGGTTAAGCGCTTCGTAATCTCCTCCTTACGCTGTGCCAGCAGCGCTTGGAAATCGGCTCGCAGAGCCAGAGCCGCCACATCCGAGCCCAGCAGCGGCAGCGCTGCCGCCACTGCCGGAAGAAAGAGCTGCTGCGCCTCCGAGAGCCGCAAAGCGCTGCTTTCCTCCCGAAGGTCCACCCGCACGCAGCGGGAAAGTATCGTGCTGAGCAAGCGGCCGGGTTGCTCCGTGATGAGGACGATGAGCGTTTGCGGCGGCGGTTCCTCCAGCGTTTTCAGGAAAGCATTGGCCGCTTCCTCCATCATGCGGTCCGCCTCCAGAATAATGACGAGCTTGGTGCTGCCTTCCTCTGCTTTCAGGGAGAGGAAAGGCTCCACCCCGCGAATATCCTCAATAAGAATACGGCGGCTTTTAGAACCGGGGCGCAGTACCCGGCACATAGGGTGCCGCAGGTTCTCCGGAGAATCGGCCCGGGCCTGGTTCAACTCCTCCGCCAGAGAAAGAGCCAATTGGTGCGTGCCTGCATGCACGCTGCCGGTAAGCAAAATAGCGTGCGGAAGCCTGCCTCTCCGGCGGGCATTTTTGAGCATTTGGCAGGCCTGGGTATGCGTAAAAGCCATAGGGCGGGGGGAATTATTGCTCCGGGTAGGAGCCGAGAATCTTCAGCGTGGAGCAGCTCTTGCGCAGCTGCGGTAGGCAGTCTGCCAAGGGGGGAACAGCCTCGTGCCCTTCCACATCCACATAGAACAGGTATTCCCATGGAGTATCCCTCATGGGGCGGGAATCCAAACAATGAATGTTGATGCCGTGGCGGCGGAAATGCTCCAGCACATCCACCAAACTGCCGGATTGGTGCGGCACGGTAAAACAGAGCGTAGTGCGATCCTGCCCACAGGGCTTCGTACTCTGCGTGCCAAGCACCACGAAACGCGTGGTATTGGTGGCCTTGTCCTGCACATGTTCGGCAAGAATCTGCAAGCCGTGCAAGCGCGCAGCCAGCGGGCTGCCCAGAGCTGCGGCACCCTTAGCTGCCCCTTCTGCGGCAAGGCGGGCTGCAGCAGTGCTGGAAGCCGTGGGAATCTGTTCGGCATCCGGGTAATTTTGCCGGAGCCACTGGCCGCACTGGCCCAGCACCTGCGGGTGGGAGTAAATGGTGCATATGCTGCGGGCATCCGTGTTAGCCATCAGGCAATTCTGCACCGCGAGCCGCACCTGAGCGCAGATGCGCAGGTGCGTGTGCGGGAAGAAATCCATGGCCTGCGCCACCGTACCGTGGGTACTGTTCTCGATGGGGATAACGGCGTAATTCACTTCCCCATGCTCCACGGCAGAGAACACATGGGCAAAGGAATTGTAGGGCACCAGCTCCACACTATCGCCAAAACGGCTCAGGGCGGCTTGGTGGCTCCATGTGCCCTCCGGCCCCAGATAGCCGATACGCATATTGCCCTCCAGCCGGAAAGAGCAGCTCACAATCTGGCGCCAGATGCTCAGCAGGCTTTTTTCCGGAAGCACCCCCTGATTCAGCTCCTTGAGCCGGTTAATAAGGGCTGTCTCCCGCTCCGGCACAAAGATGGGCGCCTGAGTGCTTTTTTTAATGGCTCCCACCTCGTGTACACAGGCAGCGCGCTGCTTGAGCAGCTCCACCAGCCGGGTATCTATCGTATCAATCTGTACTCTTAACTCTTCCAGTGTCATAAGCAATCGGGCGCGCAGGCATTTTAGCACAGCCCGCTTCGGCATTCAAGACTGTTTGCCCGGGACTGTCGCATTTGGCGCAAAGCCCCGGCATCCCCTTCGCTCCCCGTGGGCGTAGCACCGGCCCCGCCGCCTCAAAAAACAAAGCCGCCGCCTCCACCCCCTGCAAATCCACATACCGCGTCCGCAGCAGGGAAGCAT
>CAYSYD010000040.1:0-16776 GCA_964435145.1 uncultured Akkermansia sp. | reverse complement strand
TCTCATGAATGCTCTATTTTACCAGTTTTTACCAGCAGATTTGAAACAGACCCATAAAAGGAAGTCACCGTGGAGCCGAAGCTCCACGGTGCCCAACTACCCTATGAATCGGACCCTTTCGAGCCCGGGAACTCTTTTTACGTCCTGTTCCGCAGACGTGGATATTCTACCTATTTATGGGGGGTGAGTCAAGTCTATATTTGTTATTCTTTCTTTTTTTGGGTAGAAAAAGGGGATGCCGTCCGGGTTCTGTAAGCCAGATTCTGTCCTCCCTGCCAAAGCGGGGATGTGTGACCATTTTTCTCGCAGCCCGAAGGCTGTGCCCTGCGTATGAGCAGGGTGCAACTAATACCCGGGAATCGTGATGGGCAGGGCTACCCTCTCCCTGTTTGTCTTGCATCGCGTGGGGTTTACCATGCCTCCTTCGTTACCTTTGGAGCGGTGGGCTCTTACTCCACCTTTTCACCCTTACCCTTGCGGGCGGTTTGTTTTCTGCGGCACTTTCCGTCCACCCGGCATTGGCTCCGGGTGTCTCCCGCTTTCACGGGACACGCTGCCCTGAGATGTCCAGACTTTCCTCTACGAAGCTGAGGCTTCGCAGCGATCACCCGAACCCGGACGACAGGGGTAGGGTACACTGCTCACCGGCATTTGGCAAGCCAAAAGTAAGGCGGGAATGCCGTATTTTGTTTGATTTTGCGGGGCGCATCGTGTACAATCCCCTGCGTCTATGAAAAAGCGCGTTGTCATTCTTGGCTCTACCGGCAGTATAGGAACCAGTGCCCTCAAAGTGGCGCGGGATATCCCGGAGAGGATGGAGGTGGTAGCGCTGGCGGCGCACAGTAGTGTGGAAAAACTGGCTGCGCAGGCTAGGGAATTTGGTGTGCAGCATGTATGTATATATGATGCGTCCCGGGTGGATGATTTGCGGCGTCTGCTGCCGCCCGGGACAAAGGTGTATGCCGGGCAGGAAGGCCTTTGCGAGTTATCCATGCTGGCGGCGGCGGATATGGTACTGGTGTCCATTATTGGTACGGCGGGGTTAGCTCCGGCCTTGGCGGCGATAGAATCCGGTAAGGATTTGGCTATTGCCTCCAAGGAAATTCTTGTAATGGCGGGGGAAGTGGTGATGAAACGTGCTGCGGCAAAGGGCATTAACGTGCTGCCTGTGGATAGTGAGCATAATGCTATTTACCAGTGCTTGCAGGGAAACCATGGGGGTGCGGATGCTGTGAATCGGTTGATTCTTACGGCAAGTGGAGGACCTTTCCGCAATACACCCAAAGAAAAATTGGCCGAGGTCACTCTGGAGCAGGCACTCAAACATCCTACATGGCAGATGGGGCGTAAGATTACGATTGATAGTGCCACTCTTTTTAACAAAGGTCTGGAAATGATTGAGGCTCGCTGGCTTTTCAACATCCCCATGGAGAGAGTGGATGTGGTTGTTCATCCTCAGAGTATCGTCCATTCCCTTGTGGAGTATAAGGATGGCTCCATTTTAGCGCAGCTGAGTAGTAGTGATATGTGCTTCCCCATTCAATATGCGGTTACCTGGCCGGAGCGAATTCCCAACACCCTGCCGCGTTTGGATTTAGCGCAAATCGCCAGTTTGCATTTTGAGGCTCCGCGTTGGGGGGATTTCCCGGCGTTGAATTTGGCTCGCCAAGCCGGCTTGACCGGCGGCACGATGCCTGCTATGTACAATGCCGCTAATGAGGTGGCTGTGCAGGCTTTTGTGGAGGGGCGCCTTTCTTTCCCCGGTATCTGGCAAACGGTGGAAAAGGTTCTTGCTGCTTCTCGCCCCCGCGATTATGAGGAAAATTTAGGCATCATCCTGGAGGATGATGCCTGGGCTCGGGAAGAGGCTGAGAGGTATACCCGCTGAGAGCGGTGTTTTTGGACTATACAGAGGATAGAATCTCTCTGTAGATGCCCATAATGCCGTCTCTCATGGATTCGAGACTGAATGTGTTTTGCCCGATATTGCGTGCATAATCGCTCATTTCGAGGCACTTGTCTCGGGATTGCGTAATGTTCTGTACCGCTTGGATGATTCCCTGCACATCTTGAGGTTCAACAACATATCCTGTTTTACCCTCTTGCACATATTGTTTGCACCCACAGTGACTGGATATTACTAATGGGACGCCCACTGTTAGTGCTTCTTTAGCTACCGTGGGACCGGTATCCGCCAGACTGGGGTGTACGAGACACCATGCTTGGCTGAGAAGCGAGGCTACTTCTTCCCGGCTCTTTTTCCCAAGAGCAACTACGTTGGAGGGATACTCCGAATGATGCTCGGGGGAGACTCCTGCAAGTAAAAGCTTAACGTGCGATAATTCCGGCGAGGAAAATGCTTCTACTGCACTTTGGATATTTTTGATTTTGGAATCAGAGCCACAGTATAGGCAGGTGGGGGAGGGTGCCAAATTTCTTTGGATTCGGAAGAACTGTTCCTCTACGGCATAATCCCAAATTTTGATATCAGGACGAGGCATCGTATCGCATACCCTTTCCGCTGCCCATTGGGATTCGGCGGTAATGAAGTTTGCTTTTTTGAGTACCTGCGGTTCATAATATCGGTGTATGGAAAAGAACTTGCCCATGGGGGCAAACTTCATGCATGCGTTCAAAAGCCCCTGTACTGAGTGGAGCCATTTACCCTTGAAATCCTTGCCACATAATCCATAGCAATCCTCGGTCCCCCATGTGTGAACTAAATCCGGCCGGATTTTTCTCAGCTCTCGGGCTGTGACATATCGGTCATGTGCATACATGGTGTACAGACCAATCATCAATCTCGCTTTGGGTAGGACATGGAAATGCTGCCCCTGTTCTTCAAAGTGTATAGCCTTAGGTATGTATTTGTTTTGTGTAATCCAATGGATTTCGTAAATGTCCTGCATCTGTAACGCTTTGTGAAATGCGTACAGCCATGGCATGTCGTGGACTTGGTTCCGGGGAATTTCCGGACGTATATTCCAGACGGCAAAGTTAGATAATATGGCAATTCGGGGCTTCATGGAGAGCCTTTCTTCAAAAACAACAGCTCCGGGAATTCCCGGAGCTGTTGTGAAACTGGATTTCTTACTTGTTATTTACGCGGGCGAACTGCTTGAGACGCAGACCGTTGAGGTGGATGAAGCCGCTGGCATCATCCTGATTGTAGTCCTCTTCCGTGTAGTCGGCTTCCATGGTGGCCATAGCATAGCTGTACAGGCTGTTCGGGCTGCGGCGGCCTGCATACATTACGTTGCCCTTGTAGAGCTTGAGGCGTACTTCACCGTTAACTGTTTCCTGCGTTTTGGTAACGAGGGCTTGGATGGCCTCGCGCTCGGGCGCGAACCAGAAGCCGTTGTACACCATGGCTGCGTAGTCCGGGATGAGGGAGTCTCGCACCTTCTGAGCTTCGCGATCCATGGTAATGGTCTCGATATCGCGATGGGCTGCCAGCAGGATGGTGCCGCCGGGAGTTTCGTAAATGCCACGGCTCTTCATGCCTACAAAACGGTTCTCGATAATGTCCACACGACCGATTCCGTGTTTGCCGCCCAAGTAGTTCAGCACGAGCATCACGCCCAGCGGGTCGAGCAGGGTGTAGCCATCCTTCTCGCCAAGGGGTTGCGTGCCCACTTTCGCGATAATGTCAGCCAAATCATCCGTTTGTAAGCCGATGATGTTACCCTTCTCAAAGAGGCACTGCAGGTATTGGGGTGCATCCGGGGCATCCTCCGGGGCAGAGGAGAGTACATACATGGCTCGATCCTCTTCCTTGGTGGCATCGTACCAAGTATCTTCCAGTATGCCGGCTTCGTAGGAGATGTGCAGCAGGTTGCGATCCATGGAATAGGGTTTCTTCATGCTCTGGCGGATGGGGATGCCATGTTCCTCGGCGTATTTAATCATCTCTGCACGGCCGGGGAACTGGTCACGCCACTCTTTCATGCGCCAGGGGGCGATTACCTGAAGTTTGGGAGCCAGAGCATTGATGGAAAGTTCGAAACGCACTTGGTCGTTACCCTTACCGGTGGCACCATGGGCAATGGCATCTGCACCTTCTGCCAATGCCACGTCTACCATGGCTTTGGAAATGCAGGGGCGGGCAATGGAGGTGCCCAGCAGGTAACGCCCTTCGTACACGGCGTTTGCTTGGAACATGGGGAAGATGTAGTTGGCTGCAAAATCGGCCTTCAAATCGCCGATAATGCATTTGGAGGCACCCGTGGCGAGCGCTTTTTCAATGACACCGTCCAGTTCCTCTGCCTGACCTACATCAGCGCAGTAGGCGATGATTTCAGCATTATACTTCTCCTTGAGCCACACCAGAAGCACAGATGTGTCAAGACCACCGGAGTATGCGAGTACGATTTTCATTATTGTGGAAGATACATCAGCGGTTGGAGCTGTGTATTGCTACAGTATACAGCGAGTCTCTCATTCTTGAAAGCAAAATATCCGCCATGTGGTGCAAAAAAGCAATTTCGGACTTTTTTCTTGCGCAATAAGAAGAAAAATGGTAGACGTATTGAAAGATTTTTCTCCTGGAACAGGTATTTATGAGTATGATAAAATCCCGGTATGTGCTTCCCTTGCTGGCGTTGTATATGGCAGATGCTTCTGCTGCTCAGCGGGAAACTTTTGATTTTGGATGGAAATTCAAGTATTTTGGTGCGCATGATCCGGCAGAGGAAGGCTCCCCTGCTTATTCGGATGGACATCAGGGCACGCATGCTGCCTCTCTTGCAGTGGATGGGGATTTGATGACGCGTTGGTGTGCCCCGGATCAATACCCCGAGCATACTTTTGTGGTGCGTCCCGGCTTTACGGATCCCGTAAAGCTGTTGGTCATCTATTGGGAGATGCGAAACAACTTCGATGTTGAGGCGGAGATTTACAGCAATGGCACGAAAGAGGTACGGCGTTTCCGTGTGGGGCATCAGGCTGCCACTGTAATCAACACCAAGGGGAAACCGGTGGATGCGCTTAAACTGACGGTGCGTGGTACGCACATTAGCCAGTGGGCAAGCATTCGAGAGATTATGTTTACCGGCGTGGATGACGAGGCTCTTTACGTGCAGCGCGGGGATGATGCCTATGTGCCGGCTCGCCCCGGATACAGTGAAAAGGGATTCAAGGAAGTGCAGCTGCCGCACGACTGGGCTGTGGAAAGCCCGTTCCTGATGAAAGAGCCCAATGAGACCGGCAAGTTGCCTTGGAATGGTTGGGGCTGGTATCGAAAGCATTTTGCCGTGCCGGCGGATTTTGATTCGGCTAAGGAGCGTTATTATTTGGACTTTGACGGTGTGATGTCGTGTCCCAAGGTGTATGTGAATGGTGAGTTTGCCGGGGAGTGGGCATATGGCTACAATTCCTTCCGGGTAGATATCACCCGCTTTCTTAGAGCCGGAGAGGAGAATTTAGTTGCTGTTATGGCCAGCAATTTGCCGCTTTCCACTCGTTGGTATCCGGGTGCAGGGATTTACCGCCATGTGTGGCTGGAAAAGACGGGGCCTGTGCATTTGGCGCAATGGCCGGTGTATGTGACTACTCCGGAAATTACGAAGGACTATGCCTTGGTTCGCGTGCAGACTACGGTTTGCAACACCGGGGACGAGCCGGCGGAGATTACTGTGCAGCAGGAGCTGGAAGGAATTAAGGCAGAGCCTTCCACCATCACCCTTGCCCCGCATACGGAAGGTACTGTGGAGCAGGAAATCCGCATACCTGCACCTCGCCTTTGGAGCTGTGAAAATCCGCAGCTTTATGCCGTGAATACCACCATGCTGGTGAATGGAGAACCCGCAGATGAAAAGCAGACGAGCTTTGGTGTGCGCCAAGCGGAGTGGCGTAAGGATGGTTTCTATCTCAATGGGGAGAGGGTTCGCCTTAAAGGTGTATGCGAACACCACGATTTAGGCGCTCTGGGCGCGGCTTTCCACGCTCGCGGTTACGAGCGCAAGATTGAGAAATTGAAGGAGATGGGGTGCAACTCTATCCGTATGACTCACAATCCGCCCGCTCCGGAAGTGCTGGATTTGTGCGATAAGCATGGTATTCTTGTCATCGATGAGTTGTTTGACATTTGGAAGAACCAGAAGTATGACAAGGTGAACGGATACCACCTCTACTGGCCGAAATGGTGGCAGAAGGATGTGAGCAACTTTGTGCGGAGAGACCGCAACCACCCCTGCATCATTGCTTGGAGTGGCGGCAACGAGGTGCCGGAGCAGGGGCATCACCAATTGGAGCGTCGTAGGGAGGGGCAGGCCATTTCCTCTGCTTTGAGGGATGAGTTCCGCAAGTACGATACCACTCGCCCCTACACGGTGGGCTGCAACGATGCGAGTGCGGTTAGCTCCGGTTTTGCAGAGACCATGGATGTGTACGGCTTTAATTACAAGCCGCATCTGTATGCTAAGTTCCGGCAGAAACATCCGGTGATGGCTTATTATGGTTCAGAAACCTGCTCTACGGTGAGTACGCGCGATACCTATTTCTTCCCCATGGGGTGGAAGGTGGGGGATGGCGCCCGTTATTTCCAGGTTAGCTCGTATGCTCTTTCGTCCACCGGCTGGGGCTGCTGCCCGGATATCGAGATGAATGCCCATACCAAGGCACCGGATTTGGCCGGTGAATATGTGTGGACCGGGTTCGACTATCTCGGAGAACCCACGCCCTATAATCAGGATGCTTCCAACATTGGCAACTTCATCGGCGTATCCGAGGAGGAAAAAGCTAAAGCCATGGAGCAGCTGCGGGAAATGGGCAATAAGGCGCCCAGCCGCAGTTCGTACTTCGGCCTTATCGATTTGGCCGGTTTCCCCAAGGATGTGTACTACCTCTACCAGAGCCAGTGGAACCCGGAAAAGAAATTTGCGCACATCCTCCCCCATTGGAACTGGGCCGGGCGCGAAGGGCAGAAGACCCCCGTTATGGTATTCACCTCCGGAGACGAGGCGGAACTCTTCATCAATGGCAAGAGCCAGGGTGTTCGCCGTCGTGGAGAGGGCGGCACCTTCGTGCAAAAGGATAAGAGCTTGGCCGTAAGCAAGAACCAATACCGCTTTACTTGGGAGGATGTGGTGTATGAGCCGGGGACTGTTGAGGTAGTTGTCCGCAAGAACGGACAGCCGTGGGCCACTGCAAAGCGCGTCACCACCGGAGAATCCGCTGCTGTGAGTACTCAGGTGGATCGGCAAACGATTTTGGGCGATGCGCGTGATATTGCCCATCTGGAGTTGGCTCTTACCGATTCTTCCGGTAACGTGGTACCCACGGATAGCCGCAAAGTGGAGTTCTCTATCGAAGGCCCTGCGGATTTGGTCGGCTTCTGCAATGGTAATCCCATAGATCACACCTCCTTGCAGTCTCTGAACCAGCACTTCTTCAATGGGCGTATTTTGGCCATTGTGCGTGGCAAACGCGGTGCCCATGGTACTGCAACGGTTACGATTAAAGCAGAGGGCTTGCCGGAGAAGAAACTTCCCATTTTTGTGGTGCAGCCCACGAAAGAACAGATGAAAAAGTAAGGTCATTTGCTCGTAGCTTGTCATTTTAGCACCCGCCGTTTACGGCGGGTGGTTTTTCCTTGTCCTCCCATAAGCAAAATGGTAGAGTATGCAGAACGTTGGTAGCATCCTGTTTTGTTTATGAAGAAAAGTCTGATTTTCTCATTTTTGCTTTTGCTGGTGTTTTGCATGGAGTGTGTGTGCGCGGCACAGCGAGAAACATTTGATTTTGGGTGGAAATTCAAATATTACAAGTACTCATCCCCGGGAAATACGGAGGAGCCTGCGCAGCCGGAATTTGATGATTCGGATTACAAGGTTGTTCAGCTGCCTCACGATTGGGCTATTGAGAGCCCCTTCCTGATGAATGAGCCTAACGAAACGGGAAAGCTCCCGTGGAACGGCATAGGCTGGTATCGTAAATTGTTCGATGTACCTGCGGAATTTGATGCGGAGGCAGAGCGCTATTACCTCGATTTTGAGGGCGTCATGTCATGCCCCAAGGTGTATGTGAATGGTAAGTTCGCCGGGGAATGGGCCTACGGCTACAATTCTTTCCGCGTGGATATTACTCCTTTCCTGCTGCCGGGAAAGAAGAATTTAGTGGCTGTGCAGGCCAGTAACAAACCGAGTTCTACGCGCTGGTATCCCGGGGCGGGGATTTACCGCCATGTTTGGTTGGAGAAAACGGGGACTGTCCACCTCGCCCAATGGCCCACCTACGTCACAACACCCAGCGTAAGCAAGGCAGTGGCTACGGTTAAGGTGGAAACCACGTTGGAAAATACCGGCAAGAAAACAATGGAGCTTGTGGTAAGCCAAAAGGTGGGCAAGTACAAGGCCAAACCTGTTAAACTGAAGCTTCGCCCGGGCAAGTCCCGCACTGTACGCCAGATTTTTAAAATCAATAAACCCCGCTTGTGGAGCTGCGAACGACCATATCTGTATAACTTGGTTACAACGGTGACTCACGGGGAAGAGGAAATAGATTCTCATGAAACGTCTTTCGGTATACGCGAAGTGGAGTGGCGAAAGGAAGGTTTCTTCCTGAATGGTAAACGTGTGCAGTTGAAAGGCGTTTGCGAACACCACGATCTTGGCGCACTCGGCGCAGCTTTCCATGCTCGCGGCTATGAGCGCAAGATTGAAAAGCTCAAGGAAATGGGGTGTAACTCTATCCGCATGACTCACAATCCTCCTGCACCTGAGGTGCTGGATTTGTGTGATAAGCATGGTATCTTGGTGATAGATGAGTTGTTCGATATTTGGAAATTCCAAAAATACGACAAGGTGAACGGATACCATCGTTTTTGGCCTAAATGGTGGCAGAAAGATGTGCGTAACTTCGTGCTGAGAGACCGCAACCACCCTTGCATTATTGCATGGAGCGGCGGTAATGAAATCCCGGAGCAGGGGAATCGTGATGAAGAGCGCCATAAGGAGGGGCATGCCGTGGGTGCCGCTCTGCGTGATGAGTTTAAGAAATACGACCTCACTCGCCCTTATACGGTGGGCTGCAACGATGGGGGCGCCTATCGGAATGGCTTCGCCAATACGATGGATGTGTATGGCTTTAACTATAAGCCGGGGACATACCCGCACTTCCGGCAAGTGCATCCGAAGATGCCTTACTATGCATCGGAAACATGTTCATGCGTGAGTACGCGCGATACTTATTTCTTCCCGCTGGGGTGGGGTGTAGGGGATGGAGCACGTTATTTTCAGGTAAGCTCCTATGGTTTATCTGCACCGGGCTGGGGCTATTGTCCGGATGCGGAAATGCTGGCACATACGAAAGCACCGGATGTGGCGGGTGAATACGTGTGGACGGGGTTTGACTACATCGGGGAACCCACTCCGTATAATCAGGACGCTTCCAATATCGGTAACTTCATCGGTGTATCCGAGGAGGAGAAGGCTAAGGCCATGCAAAAGCTGAAGGAAATGGGTAATAAGGCTCCTAGCCGCAGTTCCTACTTTGGACTTATCGACCTTGCCGGTTTCCCCAAGGATATTTACTAC
Organism: uncultured Akkermansia sp.; assembly: GCA_964435145.1. Lineage (GTDB taxonomy): Bacteria > Verrucomicrobiota > Verrucomicrobiia > Verrucomicrobiales > Akkermansiaceae > Akkermansia. The sequence goes on along the minus strand of CAYSYD010000040.1, from coordinate 7,243 downwards.
CTGTATAAGAGCCAGTGGAACCCGAATAAAAAGTTTGCGCACATTCTTCCCCATTGGAATTGGAAGGGGCGAGAGGGAGAGGTAACTCCCATTATGGTATATACCTCCGGGGATGAGGCGGAGCTTTTCATCAATGGCAAAAGCCAGGGCGTGCGCCGCCGGGGGGAGGGGGATACCTTTTCTCAGGGCGGGCAAACCATCAGTAAAAATCTATACCGCTTTACTTGGGAAGAAACGGTTTACACCCCCGGTACCGTGAAGGTGGTGGTGAAGAAGAAGGGCCGACGCTGGGCTACGGCTCAGCGCGTTACAACGGGCTCTTCTGCCAAGGTAAAGGCGGAGGTGGATCGTAGCGAGATTTTGGGGGATGCCCGCGATCTGTCCCATATCGAGCTGTCCTTGGTGGATAAGAAGGGCAATGTGGTACCCACGGATAGTCGTAAGGTTTCCTTCTCCATCGATGGACCTGCGGAATTGGTGGGATTTTGCAATGGTAATCCCATTGATCATACCTGCATGAAGGATATGGAGCAGAGCTTCTTTAATGGGCGAATTCTGGCGATTGTTCGCGCCAAACGTGGGGAATCCGGGGAAGCCGTCGTTACAATTAAGGCGGAGGGGCTTCCCGGAATCACTGTTCCGGTTAGTGTGAAGGAAGCCAGTGCGGAGCAGCTGTTGCGTTAATCTATTATTTCCAATTTGCCCCAAGCAAACATCCTAAGGCAAAGAACGCCGGGCGAAAGCCTTTTTCCGGAGTTAGGACCTCGGCCTCGGGGAATTGGCGTGCCAGTGCATCCCGCGGATTCACAAGTACCGCATGGGCAGAGATGGCAAGCATGGGTAAGTCTGCTGCACTATCGGTGTAGCAGATATCGGCGCGTTTTATTTGGAGCTGCTGCCGGAGGCGAATTAATTTGTTGTGCCCTTTGTTATTCCCGGGGGCGGGAATGGCAGGCATGAGAGCCACCCTGCTTCCCAGAGTAGTGGGTGTGCCGATGGTGTGAGTAAATCCCAGAGCTTTGCCCACCAGCTGCGTCCACCAATCCGGAGAGGCGGAGCAAAGCACTGTGGTATCCTGTGCCGCCTGATGTTGGTGCAGCTTATTCAGCACGCAGGGGTAGAGTGCCGGCAGAATTTCCTGCTCCACAAATAGGCGGCATTCTTGCATTAATTCCTCCTTAGGCATTCTCCACGCATAGGCTAGGAAGGCTCTCTTCATGCGCTCTGTGTTGATAATGTGCAAGCCCCGAAGGATACCCATGGGAAGCAGCCAGAACAGGTATAGCCGCCGCCAGCCATGCCGCCTCAGAATCCACCTTGCGAATCGCAGTTGGGAATCTCCGGCAAACAGAGTACCATCCATGTCAAACAAGGCCGTCATACATCATACCCTTTACGGCACAGATGCCACCGCCAAATTGTCATAATAAGGGCACCCATGAGCAGGCCTCCCAGATGACCGGCCTCACCGCCGGCATTGGTTACGTTGAAAAGGATAGCTGCTGCTGCAATGCCGAGGATAATAAGCGCAAAAGTGCGCATTCGCAGAGTGACGGGCGGGAAAAGCAGGGAGATGCGAGCATCCGGGTACATGAAGGCGCAAGCCACCATCACACCGTAAATGGAGGCGGAGGCTCCCACCAGCGGAATCATTTGCCATGTTTCCACAGTACCGGTATATCCGGCAAAGGAGGCTAATTGGTTACAAATGGCAATATTCTGTATCGTATTGGGAATGGAAGTGTAGAGGTTCATCTCCGCAAGCGCGGAGGAGCAGAGGGCTCCTGCTATACCGCACACGGTGTAAAAGAGCAAAAAGCGGCGGGGCCCCATGGCGTGTTCCACTGCCGGGCCAAAGAAGTAGAGTGCCCACATGTTGAAGAAAATGTGTCCCAAATTGGCATGGACAAACTGGTAGGTTACAAGCCGCCAGAGCTGCCCTTCCATAAAGCAGGTAAACCAGCTGTATGCACAAAGAATATCAAAAATGGGAGTTTTATCCGCTCCGGGGAAAGGAATGCCCAGCAGGGCATCCTTTTGTACCATGAGCCCAACCACAAAGACAACGATGTTGACAATGATGAGGGCTTGGGTAACGGTGAGGCGGCGTTCGTTCATATAAAGAATTCAGATGTTGGAGGGATACATCCTGTTCAAGAAAGAGTCTTGGCAATGGTGTCAATCTCTTCATCTGTCAGGTGGTGTTCCATAAGGCAAGCCACCTCATCAGCTCGTTCCGGGCTGAGTCCTGCTTTTTCCTGCAGGAAGCGCATGAGGGTTTGGTGGGCTCGGATAACGCTTTCTGCGTGTAATTTTCCTTTCTCCGTGAGGATAATGGGCGCGTAAGGCTTGTAGTCCACATATCCGGCCTCTGCCAGTTGGTGAACGGCAGCCGTCACGCTGGGCTTCTTCACATTGAGCTTTTGGGCCACATCGCTCACCAGAGCTTGGCCGTGTATTTTGCAGAGATTGCCGATGGCTTCTAAATAGTCTTCTGCACTACGGCTAAGTCTATTCTGAGGGTAGGGGGAATTCATGGATTTATTTTTTGCGGAGTGTGGCCACACATTCCAGATGTTTGGTTTGGGGGAACAGATCAAAGGGTTGAACTTCTACTACCTCGTAGCCGGCTTTATCAAATTCTGCTAAATCTCGGATTTGTGTGGCCGGGTTGCAGGAAACATAAACCACGCGAGCAGGACCAAAGGCAAAGAGCTGGTTGAGGAAGGGCATATCGCAGCCCTTGCGGGGCGGGTCAATCACCACTGCGCTTTCCTTTGCCGGGAAATCCACCTGCTCAAAAATGGCCTCTGCGCTGGCCGCCAGAAAAGAAGCATGGGTAATACCATTGCTTCTGGCGTTAGCTCTGGCCCAATCGGCACTTGTTTCGCTTACTTCCACTCCCAGTACTTTTTCAAAGTGGGGCGCAAGAGTGAGAGCAAAGAGCCCGCTGCCACAGTACGCATCCACCAAGTAGCGAGCGCCTTCGGCGCAGGCTTGGCGAGCCACATAGCCGGTAAACTCCGGCAAAATATAAGGATTATTTTGGAAGAAATCCCCCGCGAGGAAATTGAACGTAAGCTCGCCTACATTCTCGGTGCAGACGGCATTGTTATTGGTAATGACGCTACCCTCGCTCACACGCATTAACAGGGTGGCACCGCGCTTGTATTGAGCGGCTGCTTGCTGTACGGATTTGCGGAGCAGGGGAAGAGCCAAGTTAATCTCCTCCATGGCGATGGGGCATTGCTTTACATCGCACACCTCACTGCGAGAGCCTGTGCGCAGGAAGCCGATATTCCCCATTTTTGCATCCTTGGGCTTGTGGAAATGGGGGGTAATTTTAGAGCGGTATCCGTAGGTACGCGGGGAGGCGATAGCGGGGCGCACGGGAAGTTCCAATCCTGCTTGCAGGCGCAAAAGATCGGCCACTTGCGCCGTTTTCCATTCCAGCTGGGAAGCATAGTCCAAATGCTGGTACTGGCAGCCTCCGCAGTAGCCGAATACCGGGCATTGCGGGGTGACCCTGTGTGAGGAGGGGGTGATGACCTCCAGCAAATCTGCATGCGAGCAGTTTTTCTCGTTCTTGTAGATGCTGGCTTTCACCCTTTCCCCGGGCAGAGAAAACGGCACAAAGACAACCCAATTATCCACCCGGCCTACACCATGCCCCTGATTTGAGAGATTCTCAATCTCAAGTTCAATTTCCTGATGGTATGCGAACGGAGTGGGCACAAATTTACGGGGCGGTGTATCCATGGGTGGGGATTAGTTTTGGTGCAGCAATTTGCCGTCAATATTCATGGGCAAGGTGTTCGGCATTTCCGGGGAGCGTAATCCACGTAATTCCACACTGTTGGGTTGGGGTGCTTCTGCATCTCGTGTGCTGGAGGCTTCCTCCGGGCGCATATAAGCGCGGAGTACAGGACGCCCATTGCCCGGAAGCGGAGCGTTCGCGGCTGCGCCGGAAATGGCACCCGTATTTTGTTGGAGGGTAACCGGTGCGTTTAACATCTGTAAGGCGACCTTGCTTTGTTCTTCTGAGGGGCTTACGGTAGCGGGTTCTTGGTCTGCGGACTCAGGCTGCAACTTGCGCCGTGTAGAGAGCAGCGTAGGAACCTCCGGCTGGTTTTGCGTGGTAAGCCCTTCCTCCTGCGGCTTATCTTCCTGTTTTTCCTCCGGTGCCGGGGCTTCTACCTCCGGTTGGTTTTGTGTGGCAAAACCTTCCTCTTGCACAGGTGTTTGCGCTTCCTCCTCTGTGGGGGTGGTTACGATTGGCTGATTTTGGGAAATATAGGCATCATCGGCGGCTTTCCATTGTCTTTGAAAAGCATCCATGGCGGTAAGCTCCTCCGCAGTGTTAACCCGGTGAACCGGAGCTGTTGCGCACGCGCAGACGAGTGCTAACACGGAGCAGAGACTGCCCTTTAGGATAAATTCTTTCATGCTGCCCTTATCCTAGCATGCTCCTTAGGCTTGGTCAAGCAGGAGTCGCGTATGCGCAAAGCCGCATCTTGTTCCTTAACTACGCTTTCTTCTTTTTCTTCTTCTTGTCTTTCTTGTCCTTTTCCAAGGCACACTTACCTTCAAGAACAATAACTTCGAAAGGTTTAAGCGTAATCTCCACACTCTTGTCCACGCTGATGGCTTCGCCGACAAGGCCGGGAAGAGTTCGTTGGTCGCTGAAGGAGTTGCGGAAAGATACTTTGCACTTGACTCCCGGAGGCACATCCAGAATTTCCCGCAGGGTACTGTGCAGGGTTTTTGGCTCGTTGTCGGAGTTACGGAGAGTCAGGGTGCATTTCTCTTTATTCCATGCAGCCCAGCCATAGATATCGCCTTGTGCTTTCTCCTTATCCCATGGATTTCCTCCCACCCAGTGTACATCGTCCAGCACATCGGCATTGCGGCGTATCCATCGAATACAATCTACCAGTTCGTCCCAGAGCTTTCCGTTTTCCTGCATCATTAGCTCCCTGTCCGCATATATTTCTTGCAGAGCAGAGCCGCAGCCAAAAGCTGTGCGCATTTCTTTAACGCAGTTTGCGGGAGACTTACTCATCACATTTGCCGGGGGACTGTTTGTGATGATGATGCCGTGCGTCATGATGGAGTTAATCGGGAAGAGGGGGGCTCCTTGGACAAAGACGTCATATACGAGCCGATCTCGGTAGGTAATCCACTTATCACGCGGGTCGCCCACATTACCCATGACGTCGAAATCGTTTTCCTGACGCCAAATGGAATCGGCATAGTGGAACCAGAATGGGCTGGCCCATGTTCCCACCGATGTGTTGATGAAGAGGTCCTGTCGGGCTTTTCTAAGTTCGCTAAGGATGCGGATAATTCCTTCCGCATCTTCCAAGCCTGCCGGCCCGTGGGAGTGGAAATGTGTGGAGATACCATCGAACTTGAAATAGCGCATATCGTAGTCCTTCACCATTTGCGTGCAACGCCCCACGAAGGCATCGAAGTACTCCTTGTTGGAGAGCTGGAAACTCCCGATTGGGTTGTTGGGGTGGGTCTTGTTCCAATGTGCTAAACGCATGCTTTTGGAAGAGCCGTACCCGCCCACGGGACCGAGCCATGTGCCCAAGCCTGCTTTCATACGAGTTGCCTTCTCGTTCATCTTCGAGAAGCCATTGGGGAAGCCTTTATGGAAATCCCAAAGGCTATTGAATTCATCCCAGCCATCATCAATGACGAAGGCATCAATGAAAGTTTTACGCTTTTTAACCATCTCTCTCTCCCAAGTGGCGAGTACATCCAGCCACATGCCTTCTGAGGTGCGCTTCAAGGGATCCGGATTATCGTGTACGCGAATTCCGATTTCGTACCAATCGTTGTAATGGATAAAGGGTCGGTAAAGAGATGCTTTTTCGCGCTCACTATATGCCAGAAAGGAACGGCGTTGCTGTTTGGGTGCCATGAATCCCAGCACGGAGGAAACTTCCCAGCTCTGACCTTTTTGAAGTACGGTGCGGCGTATCCATTTGCCTACGACCAGCGAGGGCGAGATCCCTCCGCTTGTGTTTTCGTTTTTCGCTTCGCCCAAGGGAAGGGAATAGGAAATATTACCTTTAGAGAACACAGGGGATTTTCTGATATCAGCCCAGTAGCGAATTGTGTAGGAACCCTCCCCGGGAACTTCTACCGTATAGGTGTTTTTGCTGCTTTTGCCGCCGACAATTCCCTTATGGACATCTTCGAAGATGATTTGTTTGCCCTCGGCATCGAGTAACTGCACTCCGATTAAGGTGAGGCGTCCTTTTCCGGAGGAATGGTTGAACTTGATTTTGCATTTGCCCCCTTCGGAAAAATATACAGGTCCTTCAGCCATGGCTAGGTGTTTCAGTGTGGGACCTTCTCTCTGCTCGACAAGAGCCGGTGGGTAGGCCTTCTTGAAAGCCGGAGATACTTCGAATGCGCCGCCAAAAGCCTTTGGCGTCCACTCCTCGGGATTCCAGCCTGTGGTGGTGGGGCTTGTTTCCTTGCCTCCGGCACTCATGACGGACATGGGAGTTTCCAGACCGGTAAAGATATGGTTGTTAATGACTACTTTACCGTGTGTGGTATCGCCGGAAATGGAAGGCGCCCCTCCTTGTAGAATATCGTACTCCAGAGGAATCAGATTTTCGAAGGCCACATCTTCCCCAGCTTTAATGGTGAACTCTTGGCGAAGATAGTGGGAACCATTGCGGAGTACTGCTTTCCACTCCACAGTGAGTGAGCTGGCAGAATCCGTAAAGGTGGCTGTAATGCTCTGTCCCGGGAATCGGCGTCCCAGCTGGAAACTATTTTTTTCAGCAGTTAAGGGCGTTGCTTCCATGCCTTGGCATTTCATCTCCTTGGAGGTAAGTTTCGTGCCGTTTTTGAGGTTGAGGGTGAAGATGTTTGTGTCGGCTTTGGCCAGTTCCTTACCATTGGCCGTCTTCATGCCTCCGAACACGACCCCGCTGCCACTTTTGCGGAATGTGGCGGTGAAGAGCTTGTTACCAATGGTGGCAATGTCATTGGATACCTGCACTTCTGCTTTGCCGGGATTTCTACCGGGAAATTCGACTGCGGCCTGCAGGGTGCTGCTTGCCAGTACGGAGATCAGAAAAATGTGAAAAGTTTTCATGCTCTGATTTACACCATTCTAGCAAATTAAGTTTGCATTCGCAATCATAAAGTTTTCTCATTTAAAAGAAGAGGGTCTGTTTCAGATTTGCTGGTGTTTATGTCCGGTCTGGCTCGATAC
>CAYSYD010000039.1:5647-16972 GCA_964435145.1 uncultured Akkermansia sp. | reverse complement strand
TCCTCAACCGCTAATCGCGCCCGTATCCCCTGCGTTTCAAGGCTTTTCACCCCTCTTTCATCCCTCCTCACCTCTCACGCCTAGAATCATCTCCTATAATTCGGAGGGCTTTATCACTCCAAAAGAAATGCACGAGCTACTTGCTCCCCATGGACGTGTACAAACCATGGAAACAGATTATGCTGTTTTCCGGGGGAGCCGCAACCTCAACGCCCGCCCCTTGCAGGTGAAGGAATACCTCTTCCTTTTGGAAAAGAACTGAGTAGCCCCCTCCTCTCAGTAACGACCACGGTGGGGCTTCAAATCGCGCAGATGCTCCTCCCTGTCCTGCCGATTGCGGAGTACATGCCGCTTTTCCCGGCGGCTCACCCGCTCCAATGTCATCTGGCGCTTCTCATTGCGGCGTTCCAACTCTGCAATCTCCGCATCAAGATTCAGGAAATGCTCATACCGTTCCTGCGAAAGGCTCCCGGATTCCAGCGCTGCCCGAATGGCACAGCCGGCATCCTTGCGGTGGGAACAATCCGCAAATCGGCAGTGGGATTCCAGCTCAGTCAAATCGGCAAATTGAGCCCGCAAACTGGCAGCATCCGTCCACATATGAATCTCCCGCATCCCGGGATTATCAATCAGAACCCCGCCTCCCGGCAACACGACCAACTCACGAGCCACCGTCGTATGGCGACCCTTGCCCGTCACCGTATTCACATCTCCTGTCTCCAGCCACTCATCCCCCAGCAAAGAATTCACAAAAGTACTCTTTCCCACACCGGAGGAGCCCACCACAGTAATCGTTCTGCCCTTGGGAACACGGCGCAAATAAGCAGGATACCCCTTGCGCCAACGTGCCACAATGGGGTATACCTCCACCTCTCCAAGAGCAGCAATCTCCTTGCAGGCTTCCGCCATAAGCTCCGGAGGGGCAGTATCCGCCTTATTCACCAGCACAACAGGCTTCGCCCCGCATTTACGGATAAGCGTCAGGTAGCGTTCAATACGGCGGATATTGTAATCTCCCTCCGCATCGGTAATCAGCACCACCATATCCACATTTGTTCCAATCACCTGCTCCGCGCAGCTACGGCCGGGAGCCTTGCGGGAAAATCGATTACGCCGAGGCAGGAGGGCGCGAATCACCGGCAAATCCTTTCCCTGCCCGGGATCCACCGCCACCCAATCTCCCACAGTGGGCAAATCCGCATCCGAAACAGCCTCATGCCACACCTTTCCGGAAAGCACCACCTCGAGGTCCCCCTTCCCTTTAGCAATAACGGTAAAATTGATTTTCGTCTCGCGGATAATGCGGGCGGGATACCATTCCGGGTGTTCCAACGCTTGCATAGCCTCCGCCAAATCGGCATTCCAGCCGAGCATTTCCATCGTTACCTTCATACGCGAGGCAAAAGATTAGCAGCGTGTTCCACAATGTGAAGAGCAATATGCTCCTTCGTATCCCTTGGCAGCGACTCCTCCCGATTCGGGAAGACAAGCAGCACCTCATTCTCCCGAGAATCAAACCCTATATCGGAGCGAGACACATCATTAGCCACCACCATATCGCACTGCTTACGCTGCAACTTCTCGCGTGCATAGGCCAAGACGTTCTGCGTCTCGGCAGCAAAGCCCACCAGCACCCCGCGAAAGCCGAACACATCCCGCATACTGCCGAGAATATCCGGCGTCTTTTCCAGCTCCAGCACCATACGCTCGGCACCCTTCTTCATCTTCTGCTCTGCACACACCACGGGACGATAATCCGCCACCGCAGCGCAAAGGACAGCCACATCCACCCCCGGCAGCATATCCCGCACAGCATCGTACATCTGTTGCGCCGTCTCCACCGGGATAAAATCCACCCCGGGGGGAACGTCCAACACCGTAGGCCCGGAAATCAGAATCACCTCATGTCCCTCGTGCCGAGCAGCTCCTGCCAAAGCATAGCCCATACGCCCCGAGGAACGATTCGTGAGATAACGCACGGGGTCCAAAGGCTCCCGAGTGGGACCGGCTGTAACGAGGAACTTCATATCGGGGGCTAATCTAGCACATTTTCTTACGGAAGGAAAGCCTGAATACCCGGGCACATCCTCAATGCGTACAATCCTCAAAACCATGAGCCCGGAAAATAGCGCGGAATCGCTCCGTCTCTGCCTGTTCCGGCGGTTCCACTGTCTCCAAGCGATATTCCAAGCCCAGCTCCTGCCACTTATAACGCCCCATTTGGTGGAACGGCAGCACATCCACCCGCTGCACATTCCCAAGCCCCCGCGCATACTCTGCCAGCGCTTCCACCGCTTCCGGCACATCCGTCCACCCCGGCACCAGCACATAACGAAGCCAAACAGGTTTCCCCATAGCGGTCAAACGCTCTGCAAAATCCAGAGTAGGCTGCAAAGGCTTCCCCGTAAGCCGCAGGTATACCTCCGGATTCCACGCCTTAATATCCAGCAGAACCAAATCCGTATCAGCCAGCATTGCCGCATCCGCATTATGCCCCAAATGCCCGGACGTATCCAAACAAGTATGCAGCCCCAGCTCCTTGCATCCGCGCAAAAGCGCCCGGGTAAAATCCGGCTGGAAAAGCGGATCTCCACCACTAAGCGTCACCCCTCCGCCCGCAGCCTTAAGAAAGGCCGCATAGCGCCCTATCTCCTCCAGCATATCATCCGCAGCGCGTTCCTTCCCTTGCCGCTTATACGAAGTATCCGGGTTATGGCAATACAAGCAGCGCAAACTGCACCCGGCCAGAAACACAATAAAACGAATCCCCGGCCCGTCAACCGTGCCGCAAGATTCCACGGAATGCACCAGACCTGTTGTGGAAGATATTGTCATTTGCTCACCACCATACTAGCATAAACCTCCCCCCCGAGCCAAGCAAATTGCATCATTTGCCCCCCTGGCAAGGATGAACGAAAAGCCGCGCAGCGGCGTATTCATTACGCAATTTACACTTGAATCCACGCAGAGAAGCCTCTAGAATGGCTAGCCACATCATTATGAAACCCACCACCAACATCAATACCGGCCTGACAAGTGCCGAAGTGGAAGCCAGCAGAAAAAAGCATGGCAGCAACCAAATGACACCGCCCAGCCGGGTCCCCTGGTGGGTAGAACTAGCTCGCAAATTTACGGACCCGCTCATCGTCATCCTCATTGCCGCAGCCATCATCTCCTTCATCCCCGTGCTTATCTCCCCCGGGGAGCATAGCTGCCTCGAGAGTATCGGCATCATGTGCGCCGTACTTCTGGCCACCACAGTGGGCTTCGTAAACGAATACCGCGCCAATAAGGAATTCGATATTCTTAACAAAGTGAACGATGTAACACCCGTGCGTGTTCTCCGCGATGGTAAGCACACCATGGTGCCCAAAAACGAGCTGGTGGTGGGCGACATCGTTACACTGGAAACGGGTGTAGAAGTCCCGGCGGATGGCATCGTGCTGGAAGCCGTATCCCTCCGTATCAACCAATCCTCCCTCACGGGCGAATCGGAACCCGTACCCAAAACCCCGGAGGAAAAGGAAGAAACCCTCCCCGGAGCCTATCCTCGCAACATTGTACTCCGCAGCACATTGGTAACGGATGGGCACGGCATCATCTGCATTACCAAGGTAGGAGATGCCACCGAAATCGGCAAAGTGGCAGAAGAAGCCACCAAGGGAACCGGCGCAAAATCCCCCCTGAACCTCCAGCTGGAAAGCCTTTCCCAAGCCATTAACGTACTGGGCACCACTATTGCGCTTCTGCTCTTTGCCTCCCTCGTGGCACACGATGCCCTGCTGGGGCGCTTTGTTCTCAGCAATGCGCAGTGGGGATTCTTTGGTGTTCTGATTATGGGCGTTGCTGCTGCTACGCTTAAAATTTGGTACCCCGTATTGCGGGATTTGCTGGGCTATGCCCGCCTCCGCATTCCTTCTCCGGCGTGGGTCAAACAAAGCGGGTTTTCCCCGTGGGTGAAGAGCATCATCACCGGAGCCATTCTTTTCGGCATAGGATTGGCATGCCTTATCGGCACCGGCGCCCTTGCGGCAGAACCCTCCGCATGGATGCCCCAAACAGCGGCAGATAAGATTCTTACCTACTTCATGATTGCCATTACCCTCATCGTCGTTTCCGTACCGGAAGGCCTGCCGATGAGTGTCACCCTCAGTTTGGCATACAGCATGCGTAAGATGGCCAAACAGAACAACCTTGTTCGCGAAATGGATGCTTGCGAAACCATCGGAGCCGCCACCGTGGTATGCTCCGATAAAACCGGCACCCTCACCATGAACCTGATGACAGTGCGCGAGGCACACTTCCCGGGGCTGGAAACAGAGGGCACAAACGCCCCCATCTTCCCCCTTCTTGCGGAAGCGGTTGCGGCAAACTCCACTGCCGATTTGGATGAGAACGGAAAAGTGCTTGGCAACGTAACAGAGGGTGCCATGCTTATGTACCTGCGAGACAGGAAAACATCCTACGCCTCGGCTCGCAACAGCTTCGGCATGATTACCCAGCTGCCTTTCCACACGCAGAACAAGTTCATGGCCACCTGCGGCACCTCCGCCGTATTGGAGGGTAAAAAAGTCATCTACCTCAAAGGTGCCCCGGAGGTCGTACTCTCCAAATGCACCGCAGCTTACGGCGAAGAGCTTACGGAGGAAGCCCGGGAAGCCGTCCTCAACATCATCCGCACAGCCCAGCGCAAAGCCATGCGAGTGCTGGGATTAGCCTACCGCGAAGGCAGTGCCGACACCCCGGAGAACCTCAAAGAAGCCTGCACCGGGCTCACTTGGCTGGGTTGCTTTGTGATTCAGGACCCCGTTCGCCCGGATGTACCCGCCGCCGTGGCCTCTTGCCACAAAGCCGGTGTAGGCATCAAAATCGTCACCGGCGATAACTTTGAAACCGCCTGCCAAATCGGGCGGGAAATCGGCCTCCTGCCGGAGGGAGAACTCCCGCAGGGCGCCGTTCTCACGGGCGACCAATTCGCCCGGCTTACAGAACAGCAACTGCTGGACGGCGTGAACGACCTCCGCGTACTTTCCCGCGCCAAACCCATGGACAAGCTCCGCTTGGTCAATGCCCTGCAAGAACGCGGCCATGTAGTAGCCGTAACCGGGGACGGCACGAACGATGCCCCGGCGCTCAACCATGCGGATGTGGGCCTTTCCATGGGCATCACGGGTACTTCCGTAGCCAAGGAAGCCTCCGATATCATCCTGCTGGACGATTCCTTTGCCAGCATCATCCGCGCCATCAAATGGGGGCGTTCCCTGTACCGCAATATCCAAAAATTCATCGTATTCCAGCTTACGGTGAACGTAGCGGCATGCGGCATTGCCGCGCTGGGCCCCTTCATCGGCTGCGAACTTCCGCTCACCGTCACCCAAATGCTGTGGGTCAACCTCATTATGGATACCTTTGCCGCCTTGGCACTGGCCTCAGAGCCCCCCAGCGATGATGTGATGGAACAGGCACCGCGCAACAAATTTGCCTTCATCATCACCCCGGCCATGTGGCGGTGGATTCTGGGGCTTGGGCTTAGCTTCATCGTAGCCCTTGTACTTTACGTCAAGAGCATGCCCAGCCAGGAAATCGCCCCGGAAGCCTTCCGCCACTCCGTCACCATGCTCTTCACCGGCTTCGTCATGCTGCAATTCTGGAACCTATTCAACGCCAGAGTATATGGCACCTGCAAGAGCTTCCTGAGCGGCATCTTTGCAAACCGTTCCTTCTTAGCCATTCTGCTTATCATTTTGGCCGGGCAAGTTCTTGCCGTGGAATTTGGCGGCGGCGTATTCCGCACCGTTCCCCTCAGCCTGAGCGAGTGGTTATTAATTGCCGCCGCCACCAGCCCGGTACTCATCATCGGGGAGCTTGTACGCCTCGTAGGCCGCATACGCAGCAAGCAGCAGGCATAAAAAAAGCCACCTTTTGCCATCCGCGCTTTCCGGCGTCCGCCAGCCCCCGGCGGACGCCTCTTTTTCCCCACCCCTCGGCAGATTGAACAACACAAGGGCGATATGTGTCAACAGCCAAGGAACAACTTGAAAAAAGCCACGCCCCGTGCTACACTCCGGGGCATACCGCTCGACCATGAACACACAGGAACTCAATGAACAAATCGCGCTGAAATCTGCCTGGGTCAGTGCTGTCAAACAAGAAATGGCCAAGGTCGTCGTCGGCCAGCAAAAACTGGTCAACCGCCTCATCCTGAGCTTGCTTTGCAAAGGCCATGTTCTACTGGAAGGCGTACCCGGGCTGGCCAAGACCCTTTCCGTAAAAGCCTTGGCAGGCACCATGCAAGCAGCCTTTTCCCGCATTCAATTCACCCCGGACCTCCTGCCCGCAGACCTGCTGGGCACCATGATATACAACCCGGAGGAACGCGCCTTTACAGCCAAAAAAGGCCCCGTGTTTGCCAACCTCATATTGGCGGACGAAATTAACCGAGCCCCGGCCAAGGTGCAAAGCGCCCTGCTGGAAGCCATGCAGGAACGCCAAGTAACCCTTGGGGAACACAGCTACCCCCTGCCCAGCCCCTTTCTGGTACTGGCCACGCAAAACCCCATCGAGCAGGAAGGCACCTACCAGCTCCCTGAAGCCCAGTTGGACCGCTTCCTCTTCAAAGTCATGGTGGATTACCCCACCCGGGACGAGGAATTGAAAGTACTGGAAATGATGAGCAGCACCGCCGCACAGCCACACACACAGCCCGTGGTCTCCGTGCAGGAGATAGAGGAATCCCGTGCGCTCATGAATCAAATCTTCATCGATCCGGCCGTGCAGCGCTACATTGTGGATTTGGTACGCGCCACCCGCCGGCCGGAAAAAGCGGATTCCCGCTTGGAAGGCATGGTGCGAGCCGGAGCCTCCCCCCGCGCCACGATTAACATCGCACTGGCATCCAAAGCCTTGGCCTTCTGCCGCCAGCGCGGCTATGTAACCCCGCAGGACGTAAAGGATTTGGCGCACGACATCCTCCGCCACCGCATCCTCCTTTCCTACGAAGCCGAAGCCGCCAACAAAACCGCCGATAATATCATCGACAGCATCCTCTCCAAGGTACCCGTACCGTAAGCAGCCGGCTTTTTCCCATGGATAAAACGCAGGAAATTATGGAAAAAGTGCGCCGCATCGAATTGCAGGCGCGCCGCCTTTCCACGGCCACCTTTGCCGGGCAATACCGCTCCGGCTTTCGTGGTCAGGGGCTGGATTTCGATGATTTCCGGGAATACCGCCCCGGGGACGACCCCCGCTTTATCGATTGGAAAGTAACAGCCCGCACCGGCACCCCTTACGTTAAAACCTTCCACGAAGAGCGCGAACAAGTACTACTGCTGGCAGTGGATACCAGCGGCTCCATGGACTACGCCGGAGAACAAAGCCCGGATACCAAGCGCGAATACGCCGCCCGCATTGCAGCCGTACTCTCATACAGCGCAGCCATTAACGGGGACAAAGTGGGGCTGCTTCTCTTCGGGCAGCAACCGCACTTCTATCTTCCCCCGGCCAAAGGCGTACGCCAAAGCCAGCGCATCGTGCGCGAAATCCTCACCGCCCCAAGCCATGGGCAGGACGACAGCGTGGAAACCGTGGCCGCAGAAATCCTGCGTACCCAACGCAAACGCGCCATGGTTTTCCTCATCAGCGATTTTCTCACCGCGCCCGATAAGAAAGCCATTGGCGGGCTCAACTTCCGCCACGAGCTAATCCCCGTGCGCATCTGCGACCCCTTGGAACTGGAACTGCCGGAGGCCGGCTGCATCTCCTTCCGGGACCCGGAAACACAGGAACAGCTCGTGGGAGACCTTGCAGATTCCGCCCTACGCACCCACCACACCCAAGCCGTGCAAGCACACCGTACCGAATGGGAACGCGTATTCACCCAGCTCGGCATCGATTTTCTGGACCTCCGCACCACGGAGGACTACATCCCCGCCCTGCGCCGCATGTTCAACCGCCGCAGCCGTCTCTTTGCCCACTAAAGCACCATGCAGGAAAGCTCCATACTTCAGGCCATCCCCGAACTTGCGCCGGACATCCCGGCCGAGCAATTTGCCGGAGCGCCCCTGTGGCTCATTCTTGCAGTAGCGGGAGGCCTCCTCCTCCTGTTAGCGAGCGGGTATCTCTGGTGGAAGCGCCGCGCCCGCACCGCGCCGCAAGCAGGCAGCACCCCCCTGCAAGAAGCCCTGCGGGAGCTGGATGCAATCGATGCGGACCTCCCCGCCATGCGGGAATGCTCCCTGCGTATCTCCTTCGTCCTGCGCCAGTACCTGGCCGGGCAAGTGCAGGATACCGCCCTCTACGAAACGCACGAAGAGTTTAGCCAGCGCATGGACTCCCTTGCCCACCTGCCCCAAAGCTGCCAAAACGACACCCGCAGCCTCTTGGAGCATCTGGCAGAATTCAAATACGCCGGAGAAACCGCGCGGGATGTTATGCGCGCCCACACCTTAGTGGAAACCGCCAAGGAGCTGGTAAGCCGCATCGCGGCAGAACGCCAAAAAGAAGAAGAACGAGCAAGAAAGGAGAACGCCGCCTAATGCACCTACTTGCCACAACCGCACCGGAAGCCACCCGGGAATTCCTCTTTGCAGAACCGGTCTGGCTCTGGGGGCTGCTGCTCCTCCTGCCTCTCCTGCTGCTGCGCCGCCGCAGCGGCAGCACAGCCCACTTGGCGCACCCCACCATCCGCTTTGCCCGGGCGTACATGCAGCGCCCGGCTCGCCTTGCCGGAAAAATAGGCCCCATACTTCTTAGCCTTGCCACCGCCTGCACCCTGCTGGCTCTCGCCCGACCCCAATGGAAAAACCGCCACACGGAGCAAACCGTCAGCGGCATCGACATCATGATTGCCTGCGACCTCTCCGGCTCCATGAACCAGCGCGATATGCTCTTCCGCACCACGGACGAAGCCGGTCAGCAACGCCGCGTAGCGGTGGACCGCCTCACCGCCGCCAAAGTCGTCATGGGAGAATTCATCTCCGGCAGGCAGAATGACCGCATCGGTCTCGTGGCCTTTGCCGGCAAAGCAAAACTGTGCAGCCCCCTCACGCTGGATCACGGCATTGTGAACTACATCATCGGGCAATTTTACTTAGCCTCCTCGGATGGTTTTTACACCACCCGCCCCGGCTACATCGAAGAAGATGGCACCGCCATCGGCACTGCCATTGCCTCCGCCGCCACCCGATTGAATGAGCGCAAGGAAACAAAATCCAAAGTCATCATTCTCGTCACGGACGGCATGAGCAACAAAGGCAGCATATCCCCCGTGGAAGCCGCTCAACTCGCCGCAGAAATGGGCATCAAAATTTTCCCCATCGCCATTGGCAAGGATGAGCGCATCTCCCGCTACACCTCCGATGTCGATACCTTCGATGAAAAAACACTGCGGGAAATCGCCCGCATTACCGGGGGACAATTCTACCGAGCCAGCAGCGGCGCCCGCCTCAAAAAAGCCTTTGAGAGCATCGACCGCCTCGAAAAGACGGACGCCACCAAACGCACCCTCATCAGCTACGATGAACTCTTTCCCTACCCGCTGGCCGCAGCCATCCTTCTGCTGAGTGCCGGAATCGCCTTAAACTTTGCCCGCCCGCGCCCGGCTCCCTAATTTCAACCTTCCTCCCCCCCTAAGCGTATGAGCTTTATGTATCCGCATGTACTCTGGCTTCTCCTTCTGCCCGCACTGCTGGGAGCCGCGGTACTGTACACCCTGCGCCGGGCAAATACGGGCTGGCAGAGGCTCATCTCCGCTTCCCACCCGGAGCTGGTACAAAAAAGCCCATTCTGGCGCCGCCTGCTTTCCGCCATGGCGGCACTGCTGGCACTGGTATTCCTCATCATCGCCTCAGCCCGCCCCATCAACGGCTTTAGGGAAGGTGGCGCCACCACCAGCGGCAGAAACCTCATCATCGCGCTGGATATCTCCCGCTCCATGGAAACCACGGATGTGATTCCCTCCCGGCTGGAAGAAGCCCGTGCCGCCGCATACGACCTCATCGATGCTCTCCCCGGGGATAAAATCGGCCTCATCGTCTTTTCCGGAGAAGCGGATCTCGTCGTCCCCCTCACCTACGACCACACCGCCCTGCGCGATGCCTTGGAACAAATTAACCGTGGTTGGGCCAGCATGGGCGGCACAAACTTCGGCATGGTTCTCCGCAAAGCCATGCAGGATTTCAAACGCAGCGCACCGGATGGCACCAATGCCCTCGTCATCCTCAGCGATGGCGAGGATACCGAAGAATCCACCCTTGCCATGGCGGAGGAAGCCAAACGCAGCAAACTCCTCGTCATCACCGTAGGCATCGGCACAGTAGCCGGGGGACCCATCCCCGATACCCGGGAAGAAAACGGCCTTTGGAAAGACGAAAACGGCAAACACGTCATCAGCAAACTCAACCCGGAAATCCTCCAAAACTTCGCTAAAGCCACCGGGGGAGACTGCTTCATCATGAACTCCCGGACGGACCTTGCCGCCTTCACCCGCCAAGCCGTCAGCAAAATAGACCGCCACGAAGAAAACTTCTCCATCAACAAAATCCCGAACGACCTCTTTGGCATCTTTGCCGGCACCGCCCTGCTCCTGCTGGTGCTGAGCATCCTCTGTGCCACGGAATGGCGCCGGAACGCGGCACTGCTGCTCCTACTCTGCGCATACCTCTCCGTCCCGGCGGAAGCCGCCACCCCGGAAAACGCGGAGGCATACCGCCAAGGCATCCGGGAAAAGGACACCGGCAAAGCTCGCGATTTCCTCTCCCAAGCCCTTTTGGACGAAGATGCGGAGCTGCAAGCCGCCGCCCTATACCAGCTGGGCAAACTCTCCGCCCATACCGCCTTCGCCCGGCTCAGGGAACTCTACACCCCACAGGCAGAGGACAAGGAGGAAACCACCCCCGCCCCCGCCACACAAGTATCCCCGGAGGCACTTCAACACATTGTGGATGAGCTGAAAAAATCACTCATCCCCTTTCAGGACGCCCTCAACATTTCCCCCGCCACCCCCGGTGCCAAGGAAAACATCGAACGCATCCGAACACTCATCAAAAAACTCGAAGAAGAAATCGAGAAACTGAAACAACAGCAGCAGGACCAGCAAAACCAGCAGCAGCAGGACCAGCAAAACCAGCAGCAGCAGGACCAGCAAAACCAACAGCAGCAGGGCCAACAAGACCAGAAGCAGCAGGGCCAACAAGACCAGAAGCAGCAGGATCAGCAAGACCAGAAGCAGCAGAACCAACAAGACCAACAGCAGCAGGACCAGCAAGACCAGAAGCAGCAGGACCAGCAAGACCAGAAGCAGCAGGACCAGCAAGACCAGAAGCAGCA
>CAYSYD010000039.1:0-5547 GCA_964435145.1 uncultured Akkermansia sp. | reverse complement strand
GGACCAACAAGACCAGAAGCAGCAGGAGCGACAAGACCGGCAGCAACAGGAGCAACAAACTCCGCAGACCATGAGCGAAGAAGAAAAAGGGCAGCAGCGCGCCGCCTCCATTCTGCAAATGCACTTGGACGAAGAAAAAGGCTCCCCCATTCCCCACAGAGCCGCCCCCGAACGCCGCCCCGCGAAAGACTATTAACCCCCCCCCCCACCACCACACACCGACCCATGAAGGCACTTTTCACCCTGATTCTTGTTACTACCCTAATGCTGGGGAACGAGGTCTTTGGCAAAATCGCGGCTGTATGGTCCACGGATATCGCAGTCCCCGGAGAAAAAACAGCCCTGTACCTTGTCGATACGGAAATCGGCGAGGACATCTTCATGCTGGAAAAACGCCCGAAGGTACAGAACGCCGGCATGGAAATCCTGCAACCGCAAGCCGGCAGCAACCCGCAGGATGCCAACCGCGCCCCGGTGGAAATTTACCCCATCCTGATAACCCCGGACACCCCCGGCGTTGTTCAACTCTCGGATGTGGAGGTAAAATACAGCAAATCCGGGAGAACGGAAAAAGTAACCGTCCCCCCGCTCCGTGTTCTTTCCACAGAAAACATCCGCTGGATGGATAGCCCCATTAACTTCGGCGTCCTTTGGTACACAGATATCAAGGACGGCTACACGGACCAACCCATCCACACCTCCCTAAAGCTCTTTCTCCCCGGCGGCATCGATGCTCCCATGCCCCCGCAGCTGCATGCCGTGGGCGTCAAAGCCGGGAACTTTCGCCCCTCGTTGGATGGTGTAGCCGCACTGGCAAAAGGCTCCACCCTCGGCACCACCACCGCCAGAGCCAACATGCAGGAATGGCGCACGGTGGATTACAAAGGCATACTCACCCCCTTCCGGAAAGGCAACTCCGATGTAGCAGGCAAAATCCTCCTCACCCAGCAAAGGAGTTTCTTTGCCACAGCGCAGGAAGAAGCTGAGCTGCCCATCCTCACCATCAGCGCCCTGCCCCTGCCCCCGGGCGCACCGGCTAACTTTGCCTCCACCGTGGGGGAATACAGCATCTCCGCCACCACCACGGCCAAATCCTTAGCCATGCACGAAGCCGTAGAGGTGGAAATCACCGTCAAAGGCACAGGCAATCTGGAGCAACTGGAATGCCCCAAGCCGGACGATGCCGAGCATTGGAAACTCGTGCCCGCCACCCGAAAGCCCCTGCTGGATGCCCAGGGAAACACCACCGGCATCATCTTTAGCCAGCTCATCCGCCCCACAGCAGAAGTAGGCGGCATTCCCTCCTTCTCCTTCGGTTATTTCGACCCGAAGAAACAGGAATACCGCCAAGCCGCCACAGCACCCATAGCCCTTCCTTGGCGCGCCACGGATGTGGCAGGCAGCGGGCTCACCACCACCGTGGCAGCGGAGCCGCCCCCCGCAGGCACCATTCCCGTGGCGGAGATGACGGATATTTACGGTTACCTCCCGGCAGAACTTGCCGGGCGCACCCTCACCCTGCCGCGCCGGCTGTGGTATCTGCTCTATCTTCCGGCCGCAGGCATCTTGGCATGGCTGGCCGCCCGCGCCATCCGCCGCCGCATCGCCGCCGGGGAATCCGCCCGCGCCCAAGAACGCGAACTTGCCCAATTGGAAAGCATTGCGGACGACCTCACCTTCCTCCGCGCCGTCGGCAGCTACATCGAAAGCCACATCCCCCAAGAACAGATGAACCCGCACCTCCGGCAGATTCTCGACAAGCGCGATACGGAAACCTTCCGCCCGGATGCCAGCACCAGCCTCTCCCCCACGGAGCGCTCCGGCATCATGCACAAAATCCGCAAAGCCCTTACCGGCAGCCTTTCCCTCCTGCTGTCGGCTCTCCTGCTCCTTCCGGCATCGCTCGCAGCGCAGGAAGCCGCAGAAACAGCCTACAAGGCCGGCCAATACACCAAAGCGCTGGAGCTGCTCAGCGCAGCAAAAGAGCCCGATGCCGCCAATCTCTATAACCAAGGGAACTGCCACTACCGCCTTGGGCAGCCCGGACAAGCCGCCCTTTGCTATGCCCGAGCCCTGCAGCAAAACCCCTCCCTGCCGGAAGCCCGTGCCAACCTCGCCTTCATCCAGCGCAAAGAAGGGGCACTGCTTCCCTCCGGCTCCGCCACGGATGCCATCTTCACCCTCCTCACCGTAAGCCAGCTTTGGGTAGCCGGCATCATCAGCACCGCCCTTTTGGCACTCTTTCTGGTGCTCGCCATGTGGCGCGGTGCCTCCCCCGCGTGGATGAAAGCCGGCATCTCCCTCTCCGCTGCAGCCACCCTTCTTTGCCTGGCAGACTGGGCCTATTACACCACCCGCCAAACACCGGACCTTTCCTCCCTCCCCCCGGCAGACATCGCCTACGTCCTCCAAAGCGCCGAGATGAGAACCGCCGCAGACCCGCAAGGCAGCCCCCTCATCACCCTCACCCCCTCCACCCCCCTGCACCTTCTGGCACGGCGCGGCTCCTGGTGCTATGCGGAAACCTTCACCGGCATTCGCGGCTGGCTCCCCCAAGAAGCCATTGCCCCGCTCTGCGCAAATGGCCAAGCCCCGGAAATCCCCCTCATCCTCCGCTTCTAAGCCCCTCATGCCTGCCAAAAAGCTCTGCCGCATCCTGCTGTGGTTTCCTCTGGCCATCGCCCTGCTCTGGGTCATTGGCCTCTTCATCTACCAACCCCTCAGCCTCATCCCGGCAGGCATCCTTCTGCCATTAGCCCTCCTCCTGCGTCGCCGCCGCATCCCGGCGGACGCCTGGCTCCTCCTGCTCGTACTGGTGGAAATCCCCCTCTATTTAGCCCTTCCCGGCCCCCGCCATGCCACTTGGAAAAGTCCTTGGGCAAAAGCCCCGCAATGCACCATTCAGGGGGACATCCTCCATATCAACCACATCCGCGATTTCCGTTACCGCTCGGAGCATGATTTCGACATCCGCTACCGCAGCGAATCCTACCCCCTCTCCCAGCTCGAATCCGTGGACTTTGCCGAATGCCACTGGGACGGCATGACCGCCGTTTGCCACACCATGCTCAGCTTCGGCTTTAAGGATGGGCGGCAACTCGTCGTCTCCGCAGAAACCCGTCTACCCGAAGGCGTGGAGCAAAACGCCATTGGCGGCATATACAAACAATACGGCATGCTCTACCTGTTCGGCACGGAGGAGGACATCTTCGCCCTCCGCACCAACCACCGGCACGAGGATCTCAGCCTTTACCCCATGCGCATCAAACCGGAAAGCGCCCGCCGCCTCCTCCTGCACTACGTCGAACTCGCTCGCCGCACAGAGGAAGAACAAATCCCCTACAACACCATTACCGGCAACTGTTCCACCGGCCTTGTCAGCGGCTTCCGGCTTCTTGCTCCCCAAATGCCCCGCATTTACGACCTCCTACCCATCCACAACGGCAGCATCGCCGGCCTCCTCTTCCGCGCAGGCGCCTTTGTTACCCTCCCCGGGGAAACGGAGCAAGAACTCCGTACCCGCTGCTACCTGGGCTACGACCTTGCCAAAGATGCCCCCGCGCAATACTCCCGCGCCATCCGCCTCAAAAACCGCAGCCGCCGGCCGTAAAACACCCCCGTCCTGCGCGCATCAGGACGAGGGAGTTCAACGGCGCCCCCGTTGGGCCTTTACGACTCGGGGCTCCGCAACTTATCGCGAGGACTCACTTCCTCCGGCGGCGGGAAGCCAGCGCCGCCAGCGCCAGCAGGCTCAGCGTTGCAGTGGCAGGCTCCGGCACCATTTCTATCGCAAGGTCACCCTCGGAGCCATCCCCCCGGAAAGTCAGCACATAATCATCCCCCATCAGATTCGTGAAATAACGGCTTGCCGGCACATCATCCGCCGCCGTCAAATCCCCCGGTAAATAGGTATAACTGGCTGTCCCGTCAAACAGCACCAGCTTATCCACCCCGGTAAACAGCGTCGTACTATCCCCCGGCAGCATCGTCTGCACCCGGTTCAGCAGCGCATCCCCCAGCAGGGAACCCGCCGTCAGCGTCACCGTACTGCCCATATGCACGGGTCCCTGCATCTCCAGCGTAGCCCCGGCCTGCAGCGTCAGATTAGCCTTCAGCATCGCCTCACTGCCGAAAGAAGCCGTACCCAGCACATTCAGCGTGGCCTCCTGCGCGGCATCAAACGCCTCCTCCGGCGCGGAAAGCAGCACACTCACCGTCATCTGCGAGGCAATGTACAGCTCCTGCAAATCGTGGCTCACAGCACTGTTATACACCTCCACATCCCCGCCCGTGGCTGCAATACCGGTAAGGCGGTTATCGGCATGCGTCAGCTTCAGCGTACCGCTGCCCAAATTCTCCACGAAAGACTCCGCCAGCAAGTGGTCCAGCTCCGTGGTCTCGCTGCTACGAAGCGTCACATGCGCCTTCTCCAGCGAAAGCGTGGCTACGCGGCTCAGCCCGTAAGCATCCACCGTCACCATCCCGGCACCCTGCCTATTCCCGATACCCAGCTCCTTATAAACCAGCGTGGCATCCTTCTTCAGCTGCACCTTTGCCCCGGACTTCGCGGAAAGGGAATTCGTCACCGCCAGAGAAGTCGCCTCATTCAGAACCAGCTCAGCCGTGGCAGCATCCAGCGTCAGCTTCTGCAGCTCTTGGGCAGTAGCGCGCTCATCGTGGCCCAGCATCACCGAGCCCTCGCGCACCGTCAGCGTCTCCGCCACCAGATCCCCGATGGCCGACCCGTCACCCACGGAAAGATCATCCGTATAGCGAGTACTCGAATTACTGTTTCTCACCGTCACCTTATCTGCCACCAACTTATTAAACTGAGCCGCCGTGCGCATATTGCTGCGGGTTTCCACCTCCCCGGCCGTCACATCGCCGCCCTCACTCGTCAGCCCGTTAACCACGAGCTTGTGCGAGCCGATATCCAGACTGCCGCCATTGCGCATACCGCTCAGCGTCACATCACTATCAACCGTCACCACACCACCCTCGCTAATCACCAGAGACCCGGCATCGCCTGTCAACTCCGCCACCTCGGCATCCTTCACCGTCAGCGTAGCATAATCCATCGCCAGCGTCCCCACCGTCAGGTACTCGCTCACCGTCAGCTTCGTCACATCCCCGGAGAGACTCAGCGTCAGCCCCTCGCCCCACAGCTCCGCCACCTGCACCTCCGTCCCGGGACCTATATTGAGCTGCCCCGCAAACATATCGATGTACTCGAAACTCAGCGCACCATTAGACACCTGCACCGCAGAAACACCCTCCTCCAGCTCCACCATCAAGGTGTATCCGGCAAAGGTCTCACCGCCCAGGTCTATCATCTCCACGCCATCCACCGCATCGTAACCGGCAATCAGGTGGTCCGTCCACTCAGCTTCCCCCACCCAGCCGCCGCGGTACCACACACGTGTATCCCACCAGCGGTAATCCGCCGTCACCTGCACCTCATTCCCGGCTCCGGCAATGGTGTAGGTATAAGCAGCCGCATCCGGCTGGAAGCCGGGGATTCCTGCCTGTGCAGCATGCCGCCGCACA
>CAYSYD010000038.1:0-17140 GCA_964435145.1 uncultured Akkermansia sp. | reverse complement strand
GGCCGGCTCCTGCTGGTATTACCTGCGCTATCTGGATCCCAAGAACGATGAGGCCTTTGTGGCTCCTGCCGTGGAGCAGTACTGGATGGGCAGCACGGGGAATCCCGGCGGCGTGGATCTTTATGTGGGCGGCACGGAGCATGCCGTGTTGCATTTGCTCTACGCGCGCTTCTGGCACAAGGTGCTGTACGATTACGGTTTAGTTTCCACGAATGAGCCTTTCAACAAACTGGTGAACCAAGGGCTTATTCTGGGTGAGGACAGCCAGAAGATGTCCAAGAGCCGCGGCAATGTGGTGAATCCGGATGACATCGTGCGCGAGTACGGTGCGGACTCTCTGCGCCTGTACGAGATGTTTATGGGGCCGCTGAAGGAGGTGAAACCCTGGCAGACCAAGGGTGTGGAAGGCATTAGCCGTTTTCTGGCTCGTGTGTGGCGTGTAGCCATGGTGGAAAACCAGCAGGGCGAGTGGGTGCTTTCCGGCAAGGTGACGGATGCCGACAATGGAGAGGTGACACCCGTGCGCAAGGAGGTTCACAAGAGCATCAAGAAGGTGACGGAGGACATCGAGAGCATGAGTTTCAACACGGCTATTTCCAAGATGATGGAATGCACCAACGCGATGACGAGTGCTGCCGGTGTATGCCTGACAGATTATGTGACGCTGCTGCACCTGCTGAATCCCTTTGCCCCGCACATTACAGAGGAGCTTTACAGCCGACTGCGCGCCCAGTTCCCCGCCCTGCCCGCTTGCCAGTTGGCACAGCAGGCATGGCCGGTGTTCAACCCGGAATATCTGGTGGAGAACACCCGCGAAATCGTGATTCAGGTGAATGGCAAGCTGCGCGATAAGATGACGGTGGCTGTGGACGCTTCCAAGGAGGAGGTGGAGGCTGCCGCCATGGCCTGCCCCCGCATTCAGGAGTTTATTAGCGGCATGACCGTCCGCAAGGTCATCGTGGTACCGGGGCGGCTGGTCAACATTGTGGCTAACTAACCCCTGCACAGCCATTAACAAAATCCCCCGCCACCTTCCGGGTGCGCGGGGGATTTTGTCGATAGCGGATTCCGAGCATCAGAAACCATCCGGGGCAAAATAGAACTTGAGCAGCTCCAGCTGGTCCTCTTTGGTTAGCAGGTAGCCATCCTTGGGGTCCAGCCATTGGAAGGAATGTATCGAGCTGCGGCGGGAGCCGACGGGATCCCCGGGTTCCGGAGTTCTCAAGCGCTTCAGCATGCCGGGATTGAGAGCTTCCACAATCTCCCGTGTGGTGAGCGGCGGCATGGCAGGGATAATGGCCGGAATACCCAGCGGAATACAGCGCTCCACATCGCCCATAATGCGCTGGGAAAAATAAATCTGGTGGGCTTCCTCCGGGGCAAAGGGCAGTTTTTTAGTGTCCTTATCCGGCTGCAATAAAGCCGCCATAAGGGGGTTAAAATCCGGCGAGGCGCTGGCTATCTCCGGCAGGTGAACATTGAGAACACGACCATACTGGCGGTTCAACTCGTGGTACAGGCGGATGCGGTTCTGAACATAGGGGTCCTCGCTCTCCGTGAGTACGGGCGTATTCTCATCCGCATCCGGTGCCAACATATCGCAAGTAGTCACAAAAACCGTGAGTTCCGGCTTAATATCTGCCAAGTGATTCAGCAGATAATTTGTAGCGCGCGTATCCGCCTCCACATCGGCTCGTACCCCCGCCGGACCATTTGCCACGGCATTATCCAAATACACCATCATGCGGAAACTCTTGCCAAAAGTCGTGCGGAAGTTCTCCTTGTCAATAAGGTAATCAAAATGGCGGTGTCTGGTCCAATACTTACCAAAAACCGTACTTGCGCCAAGGAATGCCGTATCGTATGCCATAGTATGGGAATGGGGTGCAACTTTACTTTGTGTATTCTAGCGTAATTTCCGTGCTAAGGCAAGTGGGAAGCATGCCCTTTCCGCTTTTTCCCGCAGCGGACATGCCACAGAAGCCTCTTGACGCCGGCAATTCCGTGCATACAATAAGTCGTAAACACTCTTTTCCCAGATTATGGCTAATACACATGCATTCCAGACGGAAGTCCGGCAGTTGCTGGATATTGTCATTCACGCCTTTTACAGCGACCGCGAGGTTTTTGTTCGCGAGTTAGTATCCAATGCCTCGGATGCTTTGGAGAAACTGCGACTCAAACAGCTTACGCAGACGGATATTTACGAGCCGGAGCGAGAGCTGCGCATCACCATCACCACGGACGAGGAGGGCAAAACCCTCACCATTGCAGATACCGGCATTGGCATGACTCGCGATGAAGTGGTGGAATATCTGGGCACCATAGCCCACTCCGGCACCAAAAAATTCCTAGAGGCTATGAAAGAAAGTAAAGGCGGCACACAAGACCTCATCGGCCAGTTTGGCGTGGGCTTTTACAGTGTCTTTATGGCGGCGGATAAGGTGGAGGTTACCACCCGCTCTTGGCAGCAGGATGCGGCACCTGTGCGCTGGACGAGCGATGGGCAAGAGGGCTACGAGCTGGAAGATGCCGCCGCAGATACGCCCCGCGGCACCAGCATCCGCATTCACCTGAAGGAAGATGCCGCTAATTTCTCCAAGGCCGACCATGTGCGCTACGTCCTTTCCAAATACAGCAACTTTGTGGGCTTCCCCATCGATTTCAACGGCGAGCATGTGAACACGGTGCAGGCCATTTGGATGAAGAGCAAAAAGGATGTAAGCCCGGAGGAATACGAGGGCTTCTACCAATTCATCTCCCATACGGAGGGCAAGCCGCTTACCTATATGCACTTTAGCGCGGATGCCCCCATTGTACTCAACTCCGTACTCTTTGTGCCGGAGGAAAACCCGGAGGCCATGGGATTCGGTCGCTGCGAGCCCGCCGTATCCCTGTATTGCCACAAGGTACTCATCGACAGCAAGCCGGACAAGCTGCTGCCGGAGTGGCTGCGTTTCCTTACCGGCGTGGTGGATAGCGAGGATTTACCGCTGAACATCTCCCGCGAGATGTTGCAGGATAATTCCCTGCTCCGCAAAGTTTCCGGCATTATCACCAAGCGCTTTATCAAGCATTTGGAAGGAGTGGCCAAGAACGAGGCCGAATGCTACGAGAGCTTCTGGCGCACCTTTGGCCGCTATATCAAAGAAGGTGTGGTAACCAGCTGGGAACACAAGGATGCTTTGGGCAAATTGCTCCGCTTCGAATCCACCTTCACCGAGGCCGGGAAGCTCACCTCTCTGGAGGATTATGTTTCCCGCATGAAGGAAAACCAAAAGGACATCTATGTTCTCTATGGCAGCTCCCGCACGCAGTTGGAAAGCTCCCCCTATTTGGATGCGCTTAAGGTGCGCGGATTCGAGGTTCTCTTCCTGACGGAAGGCGGGGACCAATTCGTGATGGACAGCCTGATGAAGTTTAGCGAGAAGGAGATTAAATCCATCGACCGCGCTAATCTGGAGCTGCCGCCGCTGGATACTCCGCAGGCAGACCAACCCGGGCTGGATGAGGAGCAGGCGGCCGCATTGACCTCTTGGGTAAGCGATGCCTTCAAAGACCAATTCAGCAAGGTAAGCACCAGCGACCGCGTAAGCTCCGCACCCGCTATTGCCCTGCAAGGAGAGGGCGACCTCTCCCCGGAAATTAAGGCATATCTCCGAGCCATGGGGCAGGAGGTGCCGGAAACCCACCCGGAGATTGCCTTCAACCCGCACAACCCTGTGGTGATGAAGCTGGCGGAACTCCAAACGCAGGACGAAGAGCTGGCACGCCTACTGGCCGGACAGCTGATTAACACGGCCCTGCTGCGCGCCGGGATGCTGGATAATCCCGCTAAACTGGCGGATAATTCCCAGGCCTTGCTGGAGAAGCTGCTGCAAAAGTAAGCACATCCCGCTCTTTTCTCTCAAAACAAGCCCCCGCAGCGGTCTTCCCGGTGCGGGGGCTTTTAAGGATGTGGAGAATCGCTTTTAATCGAATAGATTGGGGTATGATTGCAAAGCCACGGCCTTAGAAAGCGCACGAATGGTGCGGGAATCCTCCGCCTGCAAGGCCAGCTGTGCCATACGACGGCACTCCTCGTAATTCAAATGGCGAATGGCAAAACGAATTACCGGCAGCACATGCGTACCCACGGAAAGCTCCGTGGCACCCAGCCCCACCAGCAGCGGCAGCAGCGTAATATCCCCGCCCATCTCGCCGCATATAGCCGTGGGTATCCCCGCAGAAATCGTTTGGTGCATTAAACGAATCACGCCGGGATGCGTGGGGCGGAACATATCCGCCACGCGATAATTCACGCGGTCCACTGCAATGGTGTACTGCGTCAAATCATTGGTCCCGATGGAGAAGAAATCCACATACTGCGCCAGCACATCGGACATCATAGCAGCGCTGGGCACCTCTATCATCATCCCCACGCGCATATCCTCATCGAAGGGAACTCCGGCAGCACGCAGTTCCTCCCGGCATTCATCCAGCAGCAAGCGCACATCCTTCACCTCCGTGAGCCCGGATACCATGGGGAACATAACGCCGACCTTACCATGAGCCGAAGCCCGCAGAATAGCCCGCAGCTGCTCCTTGAAAATGGCAGGGCGGCTAAGGGAAACGCGAATGCCGCGCCAGCCGAGGAAGGGGTTATCCTCCTTTTCCTCCAGAACCTCAAATGGCAATTTATCCCCGCCGGAGTCCAAGGTGCGGAAAATCACTTCGTGCGGGGCGCAGCGCTCCACAAGCTGTTTATAATGCTCGTACTGGGCTTCTTCGTCCGGGAGCTTCCCTGCACCCAGCAAGAAAAACTCCGTGCGGAACAGACCCACACCCTCCGCGCCGGAACGATTGATGGCATTGAACTCGTGCGCAAAGCCCACATTGGCCGCCAGACGAATACGGCGCCCATCCCGCGTTTCCGCCGGCTGGTCCTTCATTTCCACCAGCGCTTCGTAGGCCTTTTGCTTTTCGGACTGCACACGCTCATAGTACTCGCGCGTTTCCGGAGTGGGATTCAGAATGAGTGTGCCCGTATAACCATCTAAAATGGCGGGGAGCCCCACCCGGGATTCCACCACTAAATTCGGCACTGCCACCACGGCCGGCAGCCCCAAAGAACGCGCCAAAATAGCTGTGTGCGATACGGCAGAACCGGCCTCCGTGGCAAATCCCAGCACCACATTCGGATTCAAATCGGCGGTGTCGCTCGGTGTTAAATCGTAAGCGGCCAGTACGCATGGCTCCCGCAGGGATGCTGCGCTGCTGCCCTGCTGCGCGGGGGACATGTTCTTGAGTACGCGTTGCAGCACATCTCCAATATCCACCACACGGCTACGCAGGTAGGGGTCGTCCACCTGCCGCATGGCCTCCATAAAATTCTGCACAACTGCATAGTACACAGAATCCACGTTTTGAAGGCGTGCCGGAAGCTCCTTCCGCATGCGCGCCATAAGGGTGCGATCCCGCAGGAAAAGCAAATGGGCATCAAAAATGGCGGCTTCCGTAGCGCCGGATACTTTTTCCACACGGCATTTAAGCCCGCTAATCTCCTCCTCCGTGCGGGTTAATGCCGCATCGAAACGCTGCCACTCTTCATCTATCTCCGTGGGCAAAATACGGCGCACCGGCGGTGCGGCACACCCGCGAGCCTCCACCCGCAGAAGTCCCATCGCAATACCCGGAGAGACGGGTTGCCCCTTAAATCGGCGTTCGAATGCTGCTTCCATATCGAAAGTACCATCGCCGGGGTGGCGGTGTATCACTCCTCCCCGAACTTGCTGTTAATGAGATTTTCCAAGGCTTCAATCACCTCAGCTTCATCGGAGCCATCGGCAATTACCTTAATTTGGGCACCCCAGCCCACGGCCAGCATCATCAGCCCCATGATGCTCTTTCCATCCACCGCTTCCTCATCCTTCTCCACCGATACATCCGCCTGGTAGCGGGAAGCCACTCGCACAAACTGTGCGGCAGGGCGTGCATGGATGCCGAGTTTGTTCTGGACGGTGAGAATCTTGGTAATCATGGCTTGTTTTTTCGGGGGAAGAGGGTGTAAATTTGTGTGTAATCCACATTATAGCGTTCGGCTCGCGGATTGCGAGCTTTTTTTACTTTTCCGGCATATTTTTTCCGACTCCGTCCCGGTCGTATACACCGAAACGGATTTCGCCCTTGCCAAATGCGGAGCATTTTGGCAGAATGTCGCCCAAGCCCCCCTTTTTTCATGCAGGAAGCCCTCCACCTGAGCAGTAGGCATTGCATCTCCGCCGCCTCCCTTTCCACTTGGAGAGAGGGACAATCCGGCATTGCCGCAGAGCTGGCGGGCTTCCTCGCGGCATGGTATAGCAGCGCACCCACCATGCGCCTGCACACCTCCGGCTCCACAGGAGAACCATCCGCCCTCGAAGTTTCCCGGGAAGCCATGCGCGCCAGCGCCCGCATATCCTGCGAGTTTTTTGGGCTGGGAGCCACAAGCAGAGCCCTTCTCTGCCTGCCATTGCGTTACATTGCCGGGCAGATGATGGTAGTGCGGGCTCTTGTATCCGGCATGCAGCTCCACCTGCAAGAACCAGCCGGGCAGCTGCCGCCGACTCTCCCGCAGCTGGACTTTGCTCCGCTAGTGCCCTTCCAAGCGGCCCGAACGCTGGCGCAACCCGGCGGCCGGGAAATTCTTTCTCGCATCCGCACCCTGCTCCTTGGCGGCGGATTTGTGGACCATTCTCTGGAAGAAGCCCTGCAAGAACACCCCGGAAGAGTATTCGCTTCCTACGGCATGACGGAGACCCTTTCCCACATTGCCCTGCGGGAGCTAAACGGCCCACGCCGCAGCCCGTTTTTCACTCCCTTACCGGGTATTTCGGTAAGCCTTAGCCCGGAGGGTACCCTCTGCCTTACAGCCCCGCACTTGGGCATCGGGCATCTTTGCACACGCGATGTGGCGGAGTTGCAGCCCGATGGCCGTTTCCGCATCTTAGGGAGATTGGATGCCGTCATCAACTCCGGCGGCATCAAAATTCAGGCAGAGGACATTGAGTGCCACATCCAAGCAGAAGCCGGAGTGGAATGCTTGGCTCTTCCCCTGCCCCATCCGGAATTAGGACAATGCGTGGCTCTTCTATGGGAAGGGGCTCAATCACAGGAAAGCCGCATACTCCAAGCTATCCGCAGCCTTCCCCGCTACCACCGCCCCCTGCATATACAGCACACCCGGCTGCCCCGAACCGCCACCGGCAAGCCCGCCCGCGCCCAAGCACTCCGGCTACTGAACATTTGACATACCCCTTTCCCCCATGTTATAAGCGAAACGTTATGCCCCTCATCCTCAAAAAAATTTTGTTTCTGGTGCTTTCCTTCCTCCTCCTCCCGCACCCCTCGCATGCTTACACCCGCAGCATGAGCAAAGCAGAGCAAGTAAGTTACATTAAAAAGCTGGACCGCTACACAAGAGAGGCTCTCATTGCGGATTTCTCCCTCACCTTTACCAAGGATAGCAGCTGGCCACCCGAAAATGCCACCTATGTGGCTACGGATGGTACCACTCGGGCATTCTGGCCCGATGTCAAAAAAATAAGCGGTCACGATTGGGAAAAGGCTCTGCAATGCTGGCGTAATCATAAGAAACTTTTCCACCGTATGTATATGAGGGAAATTACGGCTATTTGCAATCTGAATGCGGATAAAGGCTTTAAGAGTGACATTGGTATTCGCCCCCCTGCCGCGACAAGTAAAAGTTCTGAAGCCTCGGCAATGGGCACTGCTCTCCCCATTTCAACCGAACCGCCGGAAAAAACACACCGTCGCCTCAAGTCCGTTTTCGCCAATCTCCCGGAAAACGGGCAACTCGCCGTCATCCAAGCCCTTATTAAAAAACAACCCCCCGAGGATTTCCTCAGCGGCATCACCATCACCGGCAGCGGAGCCTTACCTACTTACGAAGCCCTGAAAGCAGAAAAATGCCTGGACAAAGCACTCGATTTTGTCTACTCTGCCACAGCAAATCAAGCTGTATCCACACTTCTGCTAAACACCTACGCCTCCATGGTAAAGCAGGAGGAAAAAAACATCACTCGCCGCCGGGCCCGCCTGCAAGCGAGCATAAAAGCCTACGAAGCGCAGGTTGCGGCCAAAGCTGCTGCGGAATAAACGGCAAAACTCCCGCATACGCATAGACTTCTTGACTCCGCAAACAAAGCAAAGTATCATGCAAGCATGAATCAGGATTCCCTTCCCCAAACGCTGCATAGCAGCACAAAGCAATACGCAGCCATCGCCCGGGCTCATTTGAATAAAGTGTACCTGTGGATGTCCGTCTGCATGCTGATTACCGCCGGAGTGGCCGCTTACACGGCGCAATCCGTCCCCGCCCTCACATGGGTGATGGAACATCAAATGCTCACCTTCATCGGTATCTTGGGCATCATCCTCGTCATGAATTTCGGCGCACGCGCACTCACCTCCGGGGCTCTCGGAGTACTACTGCTTGTTTTTGCCGCCGCGCAGGGGCTCATTTTCGGTCCCTTGCTGACCGTTTACACACAAGAATCCCTCGGCCTTACCTTTGGCTGCACCGCCGGCATGTTTGGCGCTATGTCCCTGTACGGGGCAATGACCAAACGGGACCTCTCCGGCTTGGGGCGCACGCTGATGATGATTCTCTTCGGCCTCATTGTTGCCACAATCGTAAACATCTTCTGGGGCAATGGATTCTTCGATTTGGTCTGTTCCGTGGTAGGCGTGGTACTTTTCTCCCTGCTCACGGCTTACGATACGCAAAAGATTTTGGAGCAAGGCACCAGCGATGACCCGGTTATCCGCAGCAAGGGAGCCGTATTCGGTGCGCTGGCGCTGTATTTGGACTTCCTGAATCTCTTCCTCTACCTGCTCCACTTCTTGGGGCGTAACAACGAATGATGCCCACAGAACATGGATGACACCCTTGCAAAGCTGACCCGGATGGCCACAGAGGCCGCAGAGAACATCCTTACGCCGCTCGGTTTCCCCTTCGAGCTGGAAACCGAAGCATATGAGGACGGCATCGTCCTCATGATTTCCAGCCCGGATGCCCGCTTCCTCATCGGGGATGAGGGCGACCGCTTGGATGATTTACAATACCTCATTAACCGCTTGGTGCAAGCCAAATGGGAAAACGCCCCCCGCATTCGTGTCGACTGCGATTCCTACCGCCGCCGGGCAGAGGAGAAATTGCTGCGGCGCGCACGCTCCCGCGCAGAACGTGTACTGCAAACCGGCTCCCCCCTGCAAATGGAAAAATTAAACGCCTACCAGCGCCGACTTGTACACAACGCCTTGGCGGAAATTGCGGGCATTCGCACCGTCTCCGAAGAAACGGACTCCCGATTCAAACGCATCACCATCCTCCGCAGCGAATGATTTACCGGGCATTCAGCCTGTTACTGTGTACTGCCGGGCTGCTCTATGCCCGACCGGAGCAACTGGTCTTCCACGGGACCGGAGCCAACACCGCCCATCTGGAAGAAAAATTAGCCCCCTTCCGGGAGAAAAACCCGGAGGCAAACATCCGTTTTATCCCCTTAGCAACGGCCTGCAAATCCATGCAGGATGCCCGCCATGCCGCCCTGGCCCTCCAAGCAGGCGTGCAGGAAATCCCCTGCCTCGCTCTTCAGGATGAGCAAGGCACCATTGCATGCATCCCCCTGCTCTCCCTTTCCACTGCAAATCTGGAGCAAGCCCTGCAACAAGCGCAGCAGGCAGAACGTCCCGCCCGCGAACATGCGCGCCGCTACCGGGCAGAACGCTACTTGCTCTTCGCCCGCATGGCCTTTGCTAACCCACCGGAAGGAACAGAGCTGGAAGAGTGCCTCCAAAGCTGTAAAGAACTCATGCAACACCCGGAAGCCACCCCGCAGGAACGCCAGCTTTTAGGCTTCCGCTGCCTTTACCCGCTCCTCCTCCGGCAATACACAGCCGGCTACCAAGGCGCACATACACCCGGCACGGAAGCCAAACTGCTGGAGGCCATTGCCGCGCTGGAAGCGGCACGGGATATTGACCCGGCCTCCCCCATCGGCCGCGAAGCCTTTGCCGAGCGCGAACGCCTCCGTGCCGCCCGCCGCCAAGCTCGCAGCTACGAATAAAAACCGCTGTTACATAATTGTAACAAAAGAGCCCCACTTTATGCTCGCCACCCCATCGGCATTGTGGTAAAACTCCAACAGCTGACTAAAACTATACACTCTATTTCCTATGGCTATCCACATCCAGATGAGTGAAGAAGCGGAGAATGCCTTGAAGCGCGATGCCTTGCGCAACAAGCTCTCCTCCATCGGCGCAGCCCTCGGCCTCACCCTTGGCGGCGCTGCCATCCTCTTCACTTCCGTTATCCTTATCGCAGTCGAACCCGAGGCTGAATTCATCGGCTACACGCCGCCCGCAGAAAACCTGCCCCCGCGCCCCAATCCCACCGTAACCCAACTTACTGCCAAATCCTCCCCGCCCTCTACGGCCGTGGCTCCCTCCGTAATTGTTTCCGCCGGGGCAGCTCCCGTAGCCATGGCTCAAGTGGATATCCCCATGGACGATACCATGGACGATGGCATGTCTCTGGATATTGGTCTTTCCATGGATGCCGGTCTGGGCGATAGTCTGGGTGATACCGGTGGCGGCATGGGCAGCGCCCAGCAAGGTGGTTCCACTCTTGCCGGCACCTTCTACGACCTCAAGCTGACCCGCGCCGGCTCCCGCTCCAAGGCGGCCAACACAGATGGTAGCGTGAAGGTGGAAGAAGTTGTTAAAACCCTCAGCGAATTCTCCCGCAGCTGGAATCCCGGTCTCCTCACCCGCTTCTACACCTCCCCCACCAAGCTCGGTACACCGCACTTCTTCGTGCCGGTGGTGGATGCTAAGTACCCGCCCAAAGCGTTCAAGTGCCCGCCCAATGTGAAACCCGCCGGCTGGGCAGCTCACTATAAGGGCAAGGTAAAAGCTCCTAAGAGCGGCACATTCCGCTTCGTTGGCACGGGTGACGAATTCATCGGAGTACGCTTCAACCGCGAAACCGTATTGGAAGCCGGCTACATCGTCCCCTCCCTGTACGACCCCAAAAAGCCCGGAGCCTACCACATCTCCTCCGGCGGTGCCGGACGTGGCTACCGTCAGGAAGTGAAGGATGGCAAATACCGCCCCCACAAGGGGTACGAATTCATCCAGTACCCCAACATCGAAATCTGGAACAAGGAAATTGCAGGTCTCACGGCCGGTAAAACCTTCACCGTAAAGGAAGGTCAGGAGTACCCTATCGAAATTCTCGTTACGGAAATTCCCGGTGGTAAATTCGGGTTCGTACTCTTCATCGAAGATGTGAAGGACAACCCCGTGGTGAAGAACGGCAAGGTAATTCCCGGACGCAAGTTCGACCTCTTCCGCACCAACTTTGCCGTACCCACCAGGCCGGAACTCGAAAAGATGCTCAAGGGATTCCTTCCCGGCGGGCAGATGCAGTGGCCCGCCTTCGAAGAAGACTCCCCCATTTGGGTGGCCGTTCCTTAAACGGAACCTCCCCCCCTCTCTCTCAAACCACCGCCCGGCTTCTGCCGAGCGGTGGTTTTGTTTTGTCTTTACAGAGGAAAGCCCGAAAGGTATGATGAGCGCATGCCGCCCCCACCCCTTCTGAACGTAGAACACCTAAATGTGGAATTCCACAGCCGGGCCGGAATCAACCACGCGGTAAACGATGTTTCCTTCTCCCTGCATGCCGGGGAAACTCTGGGAGTGGTAGGGGAATCCGGCTCCGGCAAATCTGTCACCTGCGCCGCGCTCATGGGACTGCTTCCCCATCCGCCGGCACACATTGCCCCCCACTCCCACGCTTGGTTCGAGGGAAAAGACCTTCTCCATGCACCGGAAAAAACACATGCAGCCTTGCGAGGCCGCCACATCTCCATGATTTTTCAGGACCCGATGACATGCCTTAACCCTTGCATGTGCATAGGAGACCAAGTGGCAGAACCCCTCGTCCTGCACCAAGGGATGAGTTGGAAAGAAGCCCGGCGCCTAGCCGTACAGGAACTGGCCCGCACCGGCATTCCCCGGGCGGAAAAACGCGCCACCGCCTACCCACACGAATTTTCCGGCGGCATGCGCCAGCGTGTAATGATTGCCATGGCACTCATTACACGCCCCCGCATCCTCATTGCAGACGAGCCCA
This sequence comes from uncultured Akkermansia sp., assembly GCA_964435145.1. GTDB lineage: Bacteria > Verrucomicrobiota > Verrucomicrobiia > Verrucomicrobiales > Akkermansiaceae > Akkermansia. The sequence continues at coordinate 4,962 of CAYSYD010000038.1, read as the reverse complement.
CCACCGCGCTGGATGTTACCGTGCAAAAACAAGTACTGGATTTGCTCCGCACCCGCCAGCAGGAACTGGGAACCGCCATCATCCTCATCACACACGACTTGGGCGTTGTGCGGCACTATGCCCACCGCATCCAAGTAATGTACGCCGGCAGCATTGTAGAAAGCGCCCCGGCCGAAGAGCTATTGCAACACCCCCTCCATGCCTATACGCGTGCCCTGCTGGCCTCCATCCCCGGAGAGCAGCTTAAAGGCACCCCCCTGCCCACCATCCCCGGTCTGCCCCCCACCCTGAGGGAGCCGGTGAAAGGCTGTTCCTTCCGCCCCAGAAACACCGTGGGTAATCCCGCGCTCTGCCTCACGGAAAGCACCCCGCCTCTTGCAGAAATGAGCCCCGGACACCTCGTACGCCGGTGCCCGGGGTGCTTGGCATAAAAACACACGCACTGCCCCCGATTGCAAATTTCTTGAGCAAGCTCGAGGAAAGAAACTTGCCTTCTCCGCCACCTTCGGGTAGAATAAGTATGCTATGAACCGACTTGCAGGAAAAACAGCTATCGTGACAGGTGCCGGCCGCGGCATCGGTCAAGCCATTGCCCAGCGTTTCGCAGAGGAAGGGGCAAAAGTCATCCTCATCTCCCGGAATCCGGCCTCTTGCGGACAAGCGGCGGAAGCCATTAACGCCCAAATCCCCGGAAGCTGCAAGGCATTCCCCTGCGATGTGGCAGATGCTGCTGCCGTGGATGCCTGCATTAAAGAAATCCTCGCAGAATACCCGGAGGTGGACATCTTAGTGAACAACGCAGGCATTACCAAAGACGGCCTGCTGATGCGCATGAAAGAAAGCGATTGGGATGCCGTACTCACCACAAACCTCAAGAGCGTATTCCTCTTCGTCAAAGCCCTCCAGCGCACGCTGATGAAGAGCCCTGCCGGGCGCATTATTAACCTTAGCTCCATCGTAGGCATGACGGGCAACGTGGGGCAAAGCAACTACTCCGCCTCCAAGGCAGGCGTTATCGGCTTCACCAAATCTATGGCTCAGGAAATCGCCAGCCGTAAAGTCACCGTCAACGCCATTGCCCCCGGCTTCATCGCTACGGAGATGACGGATGCCATCCCCGAAAAAGCGCGAGAGGCACTGCTTTCCCGCATTCCGCTGGGAGACATGGGCAAGCCGGAGGACATTGCTAACTGTGCGCTCTTTCTGGCCTCCGATGAGGCTCGCTACATTACCGGCCAAGTACTGGTATGCGATGGCGGCATGACGATGTAACCCCCGCACATTAACCCCACTCACCCAGGGCGCTCCTTCCGGAAGCGGAAAGAGCGCCTTGCTCATGCCGCAAAAGCCATTGCTTGCAAGCCACTCCGGCCACAAATCCCCCCAAACCGGAAGCAGCCACCACCCGGTGGCACAGAATCAGCAAACAAAGCGGATTTGCCCCAAGCCCCGCCCCACTGCGCGCGGGCACACACGTCCCCCCGCCATTCCGGCGGCTAATTGCCCATAAGTGCGAGTCTCCCCATAAGGAATCCCTGCCACACCATACGCCGGAACACAGACCCTTCCACAGCCATGGGAGGCAGCGGAACCTTCTTCCCGGCAAAATAAGCCACCAAGCAATCCCGCCCGGCACTCAATGCGGGCAACTCCCCCTCCGGCGCTCACGCCCATGCAGCCATGCGAGCATCCCCCGGCAGCAACACATGGGTAAGCCCTGCCGGGCAAGTCAGCAGCAGCTCCCCCAAAGGAGAATCCATCCGGCAGCAACCACTCACTTCTTTTCCCCTTGGGCTGCTGCGGCAGAAGCCTCCTTAGCACGGCGCGCCGCCTCCTGGCGCTCCTTCACCCGCTCCGGCATCACCTTATCCGCCGCATTCTCCACAGCCGCCCGAAAGGGAGAAGTCCGGGTTTCCGCCAAGCAAGCAATCATCTGCTCCCGGGCATAGCGCGGGTCCCCGCCCTTTTGCATGCAGGAAATCCGGAGCAAACGATTGCGCAGCACATCCCGCTCCTCGCGCAATGCACGGGAAGCCATGCCAAAATACTCCGCCGCATCCGCATAAAACTCCTGCTCCAGCAAGTGGCAGCCCAGCATCTCCAACCATTGCCCCGCATAGCGATTCCCCATCTGCGAACGCACCGTGGATACCAAACCGACCCGCTGCCCGGAAGCACGGCGAAACATCTCCGCCCACTGCGTATAAGCATTACTCGGAATTTTAGCCTCTCGCCTTGCAGCATAAGGACGATACAAGGGGTCCCCCAGCACCACACCCTGCCAAGAGGTAGCCGGAGTTGCCATCAGAGCAGCCTCCGCCACGGTATATCCCTTCAACAAACGGTCAAAAAAAACATGATAATGCAGGCAAAGCCCCAGCGTGGGCTCCTCCACATTCCCGGCAGTCACAGCTGCACCGCGTTGCAACAAAGCCCCCACCCATATCTCCGGATGTTTGATATTCACACCATTGTAGGAATGCAAATGGCAAGCCACCGCACCGGGGCGGAAACGAAATCCTGCATGATTTTCGGGGTGAAACACCCCTTTTGCCCGGTGGTGATACCAGCCAAAATACACCGCCACATCCTGCATCAGCGGGTATGCCGCAGGCAGCAGAGCCTTCGTCTTTTCATGAAACACCGGCTGCCCCATACGGCGTGCCTGCATGGCCACCTGTGTAAACCAATCATCCCCCTGGGCATATGGTCCCCCTTGGTCCACCACCGTCCAGCCCCATAAACCACCACTACGCTCCACCTCCACCGGATCGGAAATCATGTGGCGAATCGTCGCCTCATCCGGGGCATCAATGCGCGTTACAGCCAGCACGCGAGTCCGCATCTGCTCCAACGGCGCATCCTTACGAAACTCCGTATTCCGCAGCGCACCATCCAAAGGATATGTTGCACCCAGCAGCATCAACTCCGAATCCACCGAGGCCGTATTCACCTTCATAATGGAAGGCTTAGGCGCCCCCTTCAGCGAATCCTGCCGCACCCTCAGCGGCAAATCCGGCATCAGCAATATCGCATATATAGGTTTTATCCCCGTATTCCTTGCCGCCGGAAGATTCCAATCCTTCTCCCGCGCCACCTGCAACAAAGGCTGCCGTATTTTCGTTTCGAAGCCCTCCCGGCCAATCTCCCCGGCCTTCACCCCTTTGAGCCCCACGAACTGCTCCGCCGGCACCCCGCGCAGCTTATGGTACGCCCCTGCGCAGCGCTTACTCCACTCGGAATCCGCATTATACACCACCACCACCTGCTGGGGAGTAAGCCCCAGCGCCGGAGCCACGGCCAGTAAAATACCCAGCAGCCACTTTTTCCACATAAACTTCTCCCCTTTTTAGCGGCGCTTAAAAATCCCCCGGAAAGCATTGATACCCCCCATCCCCTTGGGCATCTTCGGCATAGCGCCGCCACCCATCAGAGCGGATAAATCCGGCATCTTACTCATATCCGGCATCCCATCAGCCCCCATCAGCGAACTCATATCCGGCATTCCCCCCTTACCGGGTGCCGGAGCATTCTTCATCAAACTCTTCATCATCCCCCCCATACGCCCCTTGCCTCCCATCATCTCCTTCATCTCCTTGAAATTCTTGATGAAGCGATTAACCTCAATCTCCGGCACACCGGAGCCTTTGGCTATACGGCGGCGGCGAGAAGGAATCAGTAACTTATAATTAGCACGCTCCGCAGGCGTCATCGAAAGCACAATAGCCTCCATATGTTTCATACGCTTCGGATCCAAAGCACCATCCGGCAACTGCTTGCGAATCTTGCCAAACCCGGGGAGCAAGCCCAGCAAGCCCTCCAAGGGCCCCAGACTCTGCATCATCTTCATCTGGCTCAGGAAATCGTTGAAATTGAATTCCCCGCTCATCATGCGGGACACCGAATTCATGGCGGACTCTTGGTCAATCTTCTCCGCAGCCTTTTCCACCAGCCCCACAATATCCCCCATCCCCAAAATGCGATCCGCCATACGCTGCGGCACAAAGGGACCAAACATATCCATCTTTTCCCCCTCGCCCATGTACTTAATGGGCTTACCCGTTACCGCACGCATCGAAAGAGCCGCACCCCCACGGGCATCGCCATCCAACTTCGTCAGCACAATCCCCGTAAGCCCCACAGCTCGGTCGAAAGTCTGCGCCACCCGCACAGCCTGCTGCCCCGTAGCCGCATCCGCCACCAGTAAAGCCTCTTGCGGCTCCAAAAAACGAGCCAACTTTTTCAGCTCCGCCACCAACACCTCATCCACCTCCTGCCTACCGGCCGTATCGAAAATAATCACATCATGTTCCAGCCCTCTCGCCCAGGCCAAAGCATCCTTGGCCACACGAATCACATCCTTCTCCTGAGCAGAAGGCGTATACACCGGCACCTCCACTTGCTCTGCCAGTGTAGCCAGCTGCTCAATAGCCGCAGGCCGAATCAAATCGCAAGCCACCAGCAACGGCTTCTTCCCCTCCATCTTCAAGCGCCGTGCCAGCTTGGCGGAAGTCGTCGTCTTACCCGCACCGTTAAGCCCCACCATCAAAATTCGTGCAGGTCTCGGCTCCAAACACAGCGGAGCAGCATCCCCGCCCAACAGCTCGGCCAACTGGTCTCGGAAAATCTTTACAATCTGCTCCCCGGGCTTCACCGTACGCAGCACCTTTTCCCCCATAGCCTCCTCCTTCACATGCGCAATAAACTCCCGCGCCACACTGTACTCCACATCGGCATCCAGCAGAGCCATCCGCACATCGCGCAGCGCCTCCTTGATGTTAGACTCAGTAATCTTGCTCAATCCGCGCAACTTGCGGAAGGTATCATCGAGCTTATCAGACAGAAGGGAAAACATGCCACCAGAGTAACGAAAAACTCCTTCCATGTCAAGCAACCGCGCCGACATACCAGGGCAGACGCATTAGGAATATGACAAAAGGGCAATAAAGGAGAAAAGCGCTG
>CAYSYD010000037.1:0-18902 GCA_964435145.1 uncultured Akkermansia sp. | reverse complement strand
AGGCCGCTTCCTTGTGGAAGTGGACGAGGATTTGGCCGCAGAGTTCGAGGCCGCCATGGCCGGCTTCCCCTGCGCCCGCATCGGCTCCGCCACCACGGATAAGCAGCTCACCCTCACCGCTAAGGGCAGCACCGTACTCCAGACGGAAATTGCCGAGCTTAAGAACATCTGGAAGAACGGACTCACCCCCTTCTATTAAACCACCCATTTTTCAACGATTATGCCTCACGCATTACTCCTCAAATACCCCGGCACCAACTGCGATGTGGAAACCGCACGCGCCCTGAATGCGGCGGGTTTCTCCACCCAAGTGCAGCCCATTGCCACCGCCACTCCCGCCCATGTAGCTAAGGCCCAACTCGTGGTCTTTTCCGGCGGGTTCTCCTATGGCGACTATGTAATGAGCGGCCGCCTGGCCCAGCTGGAAACCGAGCGTTTCCTGGGCGATGCCCTCCAAAAGCACCATGCCAACGGCGGCTTCCTGCTCGGCATTTGCAATGGGTTCCAGATTCTTACCAAGCTGGGCATCCTCCCGAAGGCATCCCTCATCTGGAACAAATCCGAGCGCTTTGAGTGCATGTGGGACAAGCTGGTAAAAGTATCCCCCACCTGCCCCTTCACCACGTACCTTCCTCAGGAATTCGAGTTCCCCTCCGCCCATGCGGAAGGCCGCCTCGTAACGGAACCGGGCGTGGCCCGGCAGTACTTCGATAGCAACTGCGTGGCCCTCCAATATGGGGATAACCACAACGGATCCGAGATGCGCATTGCCGGTCTCCAAGACCCCACCGGGCGGGCCATGGGCCTCATGCCCCACCCGGAGCGCTTCCTGAAACCCCGCCACCATTACGACCCCGATTGGGCCGGAGACCCCGATTGGGGCTGGGGCTATTACTTCTTCAAAGGCGCGTTCGATGCCCTCAAGTAATAATTACCACTCACCCCCTTCCTCCACGCCACCCGGGCTCTCCCGGGTGGCGCTTTTTCTCCCCTAGCCCTTCGGCTCGTGTAAAAAAATGCACGATTTTTTTACACGAGGAAGCTCTCATGTAAAAAAAACGGCATTTTTTTTACATGAGAAAAAAGAAAAGGCGGTTAACTGGGTAAAAAAAGCCGCGCCCGAAAAAGGATTCGGGCGCGTACTGATGTATTGGCGGAAAGTAAACTTTCCTCTAATACTTACTTCTTAACGGGAGTCACCACGGGAGCAACGGGCTCCTGAACGGGCTGCTGCTGCTGCTGCTGCTGCTGGCAGGACACGAGGGCGGCGGCCGTAAGAGCGAGAATAGCGATGGTCTTCATAATTATCTTACTAGTTTTGATGTTTGTGAAGGGCCTCACCAAACAAGGATAGTATGGGAGGCTGAACGTAGTGTAGCATTCTTGCCCCATAAATCAAGCCTAAAATGAGTTATTTTACCTTGACAAAGTAATTTTTTTTGCGCAAACGGCTAAATTTCGGGGAATTTGGGGCAAAAAAAACTTTATCTGTATCGGGAATGGGAGGATTTTTTTATTTAGGGAGAACAAATGAATTGCCAGTCTCCGCCTGGTATGAGAAGATAAAGTCCATGAGCAGCAGCAACCGCGATACTATTGCCGCCCAAGCCACGGCTGTGGGCACCGGGGCACTGGGCATCATCCGCCTGAGCGGTCCGCAGGCAGTGGAGATTTTACTGCGCAGCACCGGGCGGAAGAGAGCGCCGGAGGCACGGCGTGCCACGCTGGTGCGGGTACGGGATGCGGCCGGGCAAGTGCTGGATGAGGCCGTGGCCACATGGTTTGCAGCACCGGGTAGTTTTACGGGGGAGGATGTGGTGGAATTAAGCTGCCACGGGGGAATGCTGGTATGCCGGCGGGTACTGGAGCGGCTGCTGGCCTGCGGGGCACGCCCGGCGGAACCCGGAGAATTCTCCCGGCGGGCATTCGAGAACGGGCGTTTGGATTTAACCCAAGCGGAAGCCATTATGGATATTATCTCCGCCGGGAGCGATATGGCACTGCGTGCGGCGCAAAACCAATTGCAGGGAGCCATTGGGCAGCGGGTGGCAGCCGTGGCGGATTCCCTCATCACCCTCTCGGCGCATGTGTGCGCGTACATCGACTTCCCGGAGGAGGACATTGCCCCGGATACGCAAGAGCAGATGCTGCGCACCATGGGAGCTGCGCAGCAAGAGCTGCAGCGCCTGCTGGCCACTGCGGACGAGGGGCGCCTGCTGCGGGAAGGCATACGCACGGCCATCGTGGGGCCGCCGAATGTGGGGAAATCCAGTCTGCTGAATTTACTGCTGGGGTACGAGCGAGCCATCGTCAGCAACACAGCCGGCACCACACGCGACACCATAGAGGAGAGTGTTTCCGTGGGTGGGCTATGCCTGCGGCTCATCGATACCGCCGGGCTGCACGAGAGCAGCGATTCTTTGGAGCAGGCCGGCATGGAGCGCAGCCGGCGAGCCGGTGCGGAGGCGGATTTACTGCTGGAAGTGGCGGATGCCACCCTGCCGCCGCAGCGCATTTCCCTGCCGGAAACCGGGGCGGGGCGTCTCCTGCTGCTCAACAAATGCGATTTGGGGCTGCACCCGGATTGGGCCTCCGCCGCACCGGGCGCACTGCATCTTTCCTGCCGCACCGGGGAGGGCAAGGATACGCTGGAGCAGGCCATTACCCGGCTTTTTCTGGAGCGCAGCGGCGGGGAGCAGGAGAACCTCTCCGCCATTAACACCCGCCACCGATACGCGTTGCAGGAAGCGCTCGATGCCTTGGCACGCGCACAAGATTCCATGGCGGCAGGAGATTCTCCGGAGCTTACGGATGCGGATTTACGCTGTACTCTGGATGCTCTGGGCAGCATTACCGGGCGCATAGATACGGAGGATATCCTCACGCGCGTATTTTCCACATTCTGCTTGGGGAAATAACTTTTTTGTAGAAAAAGCAGCCAAGCGGACGTTCCTTTGATCGGAATGAACTTCCGAGTACGCACCGCGAGAGTTTCTTGACAAAACAAACCGGGAAGGAGTAAGATTTTAACGTGAAAGCAATGTACAAATGGGGAGGGGCAGCCCTTATCTGCGCCGGTGGAGCCGCCTGGTGGTATTTCTCCGGCGATGCTGCCCAGCAGCAATTTCAATTCCGCACCGCCGGCGTAACCCGCGGCGATTTTGTGAGCAAAGTGCAGGCCACCGGCACTTTGGAACCGCAGGAACTTGTGGATGTGGGCGCGCAGGTAACGGGCGAAATTAAGGAATTCGGCACGGATACGGAAGGCCGCAGGGTAGATTACGGCAGCGAGGTGAAGGCAGGCCAGCTCCTCGCCCGCATAGATGATACCATCGTAGAGTTGGACATCAAACGCGCCGAGGCTCAGGTATCCCAAGCGAAGGCTCAGATTCTTTCCGCAGAGGCATCCTTGGCACAGGCTAAGGCCACCATCTCCCAAGCCACAGCCAACAAAAATAAAGCCGATCGCGATTTGGCACGCGCCCGCAAACTGGGCGTGGGGGATGCTCTCTCCCAAATGGATTACGACCAGTATGTGAATGCCGCAGAAAGCGCCGCTGCCAATCTGGAAAGTGCCACCGCCCAGCTGCAAAGTGCCACTGCCCAGCAAGCCGGTGCCGCCGCCCAGCTGCAAAGTGCGGAAGCACAGCTGGAAAGCGAATTGAGGAACAGGGACTACACCCGCATTACCACCCCGGTGGATGGCACCATCGTGGTACGCCAAGTAAATGTGGGTCAAACCGTGGTGAGCAGCATGAATGCCACCACTCTCTTCCTCGTGGCGAGAGACCTCTCTAAAATGCAAATCTGGACCAGCGTGAACGAGGCGGACATTGCCAAGGTGAAACCCGGGCAGGAGGTGCGCTACACGGTGGATGCCCTGCCCAACGAAAACTTTACCGGCACTGTCAACAAAATCCGCCCGAATGCCACCATGAGTTCCAACGTGGTGACCTACATTGTGGAGGTAGACATCGAAAACCCGGAGCGCAAACTCCTACCCTACATGAGTGCCAATGCCAACTTTATCGTGAAGGAGGTGAAGGACACTCTGCTCGTGCCGGATGCAGCCTTCGATTTCCGCCCCACATCCCCGGAGCAGATTGCACCGGAATTCCGGGAGCGCCGCCCAGCCCCGCCGGCGAAGGGCGAGGAGCCACCCGACATTGTTTGGCGCAAGGTGGATGAAAAACATGTAGCCCCCGTACGCGTCATCAAAGCCGATTCGGACGGCACCCGTACCATTGTTACCCTGCCGGAAGGGGAAACCCTTGAACCGGGCACGCAACTCGTCACCGGCATCTCGGCTATTACAAGCACCACTAAGTCTGCCGATACCGGCAGCAACAACCCCTTTGGGCCCAAGCCCCCGGAGCGCCGCCAACGCAGTGCCGGCGGCGTGGAAGCCAAACCCGGCCAAAACAACAGCAGTCCGTCAGGTCCGCCCATGTAAAGCACCCCCTGCCCCAACGTAACCGTGATTGAACTCAAAAACATCACCAAGGTTTACCACCTCGGAGAGATAGATTTGCCCGTACTCAAGGGCATTTCCCTCACCATTAACGATGGGGAATTCGTTTCCCTCACCGGAGCCTCAGGCAGTGGCAAATCCACCCTCATGAACATACTGGGCTGCCTGGACCACCCCAGCGGAGGGGAATACTGGATTGATGGTCGGAACGTGGCCGGGCTGAATGCAGACCAGCGCGCCCGCCTGCGCAACCGGCGCATCGGCTTCGTGTTCCAGAACTTCAACCTTCTGCCGCGCACCTCCGCCTTGGAGAACGTGATGATGCCTGCCAGCTACCACCACCCGGCACTGCCCACGGCAGAAATCCGCAAGCGAGCCTTGGAACTCATCCGCCTCGTGGGGCTGGAGGAGCGCATGCACCACACCCCTGCCCAGCTTTCCGGCGGGCAGCAGCAGCGCGTGGCCATTGCCCGTTCCCTCATTAACAACCCCGGCATTCTGCTGGCGGACGAGCCCACCGGCAATCTGGATTCCACCACCTCCGTGGAAGTCTTGAACATGTTCCGCGACCTGAACCGCCGCCGGGGCATCACCGTCATCATCGTCACACACGACCGCAAAACCGCCGCCTTTACGGACCGCGCCATCAACATGAGCGATGGGCTCATTCTGGAAGGCGTATCACAGGAACTCGAAGCCACCCTGAGCAAATGAAACCCTTTACCCTGTTCATCACCTGCCTGCGAGGGCTCATCCGCAACCCCATGCGGGCGGCACTCACCGTGCTGGGCATCGTTATCGGCATTGCGGCTGTGGTGGCCATTATGGAAATAGGCGAAGGCTCCAAGCAGCAGATTTCCAACTCCATCGCCTCCCTCGGTGCGAACACCGTCAACATCTTCGGAGCCTCCGTCAGCACAGGCGGTGTAAGCTCCGGCCGCGGCGGCCGCGCCTCCCTCTACGCCACGGATGCGGATGCCGTCATGCGCGAATGCCCGGATACCGTCAACCTCGCCTCCCCCGTGGTGCGCGCCAGCGGGCAAATCATCGTAGGCAACACGAACTGGAACCCCAACTCCATTACCGGCGGGAACGAGCATTACCTCGCCATCGAAGGCTGGGAAGTGGAGAAAGGCCGCGCCTTCACCAAAGCCCAGGTGGACAACTCCGAACGCGTATGCCTTATCGGCAGCACCATCGCCAATAAACTCTTTGAAAGCGTGGACCCCATCGGCCAGGAAGTCCGCATTAAGGACGTTGTGTTCACCATCATCGGCGTACTGGGTTCCCGAGGGGCTAACATGATGGGCAACGACCAGGACGACTGCCTCATCCTGCCATGGACAAGCATTCGCACTCGCCTCATGGGCTCCTCCTCCGCTGCGGCACTCTCCAAGGCCGGAGCCAGCAATGCCTCCAAACCCTCCTCCACGGATACCTTCTCCACCGCCTCCGTGAACCTTTACCCCGGTGTGGACTTGCAGCCGTACAGCAACGCCCCGCACCCCCTGCGCACCCGCACGGTGGATTCCATCATCGTGCAAATTAAAAGCAGCGAGGACGCCACCCCGGCTATGGATGAAATGACAACAGTCCTGCGCCGCCAGCACCAGCTGGAACCCGGCGTGCTGGATGATTTCGAAATGCGGGACCGCGCCCAATTCTCCAAAATGGTTACCAGCACCAGCGAGACCATGAGCAACCTCCTGCTCGCCGTGGCACTCATCTCCCTCGTGGTGGGCGGCGTGGGCATCATGAACATCATGATGGTCTCCGTCACGGAGCGCACCCGGGAAATAGGCCTGCGCATGGCCGTGGGAGCCCGCCCGCGGGACATCATGTACCAATTCCTGCTGGAATCCGTGCTGCTGTGTCTGGCCGGCGGCATCCTCGGCATCATCATCGGCCGCATCGCCTCCATCGTAGTCAGCTCCCAAAACGGCTGGCCCATAGCCTCCTCCCCCGGTGCCATGGTACTCTCCGTCTCCGTGGCAGCCGCCATCGGCATCATCTTCGGCTGGTATCCCGCGTGGAAAGCCTCTCGGCTGGATCCCATCGATGCCCTGCACCACGAATAACCCCATTCCCCCCTTTTCCCCATGCACATTGCCAAACTTCTCCCCCTGAGTGCCCTGCTGCTGAGTTCCTGCTTAGTAGGCCAACACTACACCGGACCGCAGGAAGCGGAACTCCCCGCCACATGGGTGAACGCCATGCCCCCCGCCTCCGATGCCACCACTCTGGAAGAATGGTGGAAAGCCTTCCGGGACCCCCAGCTGGAAGCCCTCATCCACCAAGCCTTCTCCGGCAACCCGGATATGGTGAATGCCGCTCTGGCCATCTCCCGCGCGGAATCCTCCCTACGCGCCACCCGTGCCGGGCTCTTCCCGGGGGTGAGCGCCAGTGCCGGCGGCACCAATGCAGGGGATTTTGACATCTCCACCTCCCATGGGCGTTGGAGCGGCGGTCTCTCTGCCTCCTGGACCCCGGATATCTGGGGCGGCACCCGCCGCGAGGTCGAAGCCGCCTTTGCCTCCTTAGGCAGCACCCAAGCCGCAGCGAATGCCACCCGCACCGCCCTTGCCGCCAGTGTGGCCAGCGCCTATTTCCAGTGGATTTCCGCCTCCGAGAGCCTCCGCATTGCCCGCGAACAGCTTGCCTACCAAGAACGCACCTACCGCGTTACCCGCGAACGCTTCGATAACGGCTTTGCCAGCGAGCTGGACCTCTCCGAAGCCCGCACCACCATCGCCTCCACACGCGCCCAAATCCCCGCCCACGAAGCCACCCTCCGCAACTGCGCCAACACACTGGCCACCCTACTGGGCACCACGGTGGATAAAGTGCAGCTCACCCTCCCCACCGCCTCCGTGTACAACCTGGTACCCGGCGTACCCACCGGTCTCCCCTCCGAACTCCTGCGCCGCAGGCCGGACATCATCCGCGCGGAGCGCGAACTGCATGCCGCCACCGCCGGAGTGGGTGTTAAAGTGGCAGCCCTCTTCCCGCGCCTCAGCCTCACGGGCAGCGCCTCCGCCTCCTCCGGCACGGATTTCTCCCAATTCTGGCAAAACTCCGCTTGGAGCCTCGGCGCCTCCGCCGGCCAAAGCCTGCTGAACCGCACCGCCCTGAACGAAGCCGTGGAGCAAGCCGACCTCCAAAAGCAAACAGCCGCCCAGAACTACCGCAAAACCGTACTTGCCGCCTTTGCGGAGGTGGAATCCTGCCTTATCGACTACGCTCGCTACACAGGCCAACTCCCCCAATACGAAGCCGTGGCCGCCTCCTCCAAACGCTCTGCGGAACTTGCCCTCCGCCGTTTCAACGCCGGACAATCCGATTTCATCAACGTAGCCGCAGCAGAACGCGCTTGGCTCGCAGCGGAACTCAACATCACCTCCACTCGCCAGAACATCCGCCTCAAGCTCGCACAGCTCTGCACAGCTCTCGGCGGCGGCTGGAAGTAACCTCCCCCCCGGGCTTTGCCCCTGCCTGCAAAGGGGGGGGCAAAGCCCTGCTTTTTTTATTTCTCTGTTCTTTTTGTATTTTGCGCTTGCAAGCACGCGCACTATTTGGTAGTGTACGGGATGAAATGGGGTACCCAGCCGCTTGGCTTTCGTGTACCCGGCAATTTTCACACATCCCCACCACTCCATCATGAAACTTCATCTCCCCGGTAAACTGCGTGCGGCTCTTCTGGCCACATTCGCCTTCGTTTCCCTCGCTCCCGCCTCCGCTGCCCCTGCTGAGTTTAACAGCGGCTATGCAGTGCAGTCCACATCTCGCGAACAGGCGGATTTTGCAAACGACATATATCCCCATGTACATAGTTTCTTCGGTCTCTACGATTACTTCGACCACACCGCTCAGGCACTCGAAGAAAACGTTACCCTTGTCAGCTTCGATAGTTTCGATGTCAACGGCCGAGATTGGACCCTGACGCTGAACAGCTCCGAATTCAACCAGTATAAGGATAAATCCTTCAACAGCACAGCCAACTCATACTGGACCTCTATTTTCAGCACCACCAACGACTACTCTTCCGACGGTGTTCACTTTGTAGACGGTAGCCTCTCTTGGTACTATGGCGACATTGACATAGAAGGCTCTCCCGGAGACATTGCTCTTTTCATTACACCGAAAGGCAATGTTACCTTCTACATGCCGGACAAGAAAAAGAAACTACTCGACCTTGCAGAAGAGGGGTACTGGGAAACCGCCAGTTTCGATATCACCTTGTCATGGAATGCCGCCGAAAAAACATTCACACTCACCAAAGGCACCTTTATCAACAAAGATGGTGAGGAATTAGTCATCGAAGATAAAGTACTAATTAGCGCAGAAGATGAATGGACATGGAGAGACAACCTGTTCACCTACGACCCAACAAAGCTTTGGTGGACAGCCACAAACGGCGGCCTTGGCGTTCTGGCGGGTGATGGTTCCAACCTCACCTACACCCTCATTGCTCCCGATGCCGACCTCCAAACATGGCTGGTAAGCGGTACTTCCTACCTCGGGGGCGAATACGGCGATGCCATTAACGGCGGCACCAGAATAATGAATCTGAGTTCCACGGAAGATACCCCCGCCGATAGCGTCCAATTCATTGGCACCAACGGCGTGGTCATGACTGATAAGGACGCCGTGTTTGACGCTGATTTCACTGCTGCACCGGACTTAAGTTCCAACTCCGGCGCAATCGCCGTGGGCTTTGGTGCGGAAAACGGCACCACGCTGACGGTTAAGACAGCCTATCAGCTTTTTGACGTACCGGAAGCCCCCGCTCTGGCGGAAGAAGGGGGGGAAGACACCCCCGATGACACACTGCCGGAAGAGCCGATAGCCCCTGCTGCTCCCGCCCCGAAGGGTACCACCTACGCCATGGTGGCTCCGCTGAACATCGTTGGCGGCGGCACGGTGCAGTTGGATATGGGCACGGAGAACAGTGCCGATTTCTCCTCCGGCACCATCAACATCCTCAACGGCACCACGCTGGAAATCATCTCCGATGACGATGCCATCGTCAACATTGCTCGCGGCACCATTAGCTCCTCCTCCGACATTGTTCGCACGGCTGCTACGGATGGAGAAGCCAAGAAACTCGTCCTCATCACCGGCAACGGCAGCACCGGCGCCAATGTCGTGATGGATTCCGTGCGCAATGCCGCAGGCGAAGTTTGGGTTACGGGCAACAGAGAATACAACGGCACGCAGGGCAGCCTCATCGTCAACAGCTTGGAAGCCGGCGGCATCTATGTCTCCAGCAATCTGGGAGTATTGAGCGATGTGAGCACCGGCAGCGTCATCGTAGGCTCCGGCTCCATGGGCGTTCAGGGCAACCTGACTGCCGATAGCCTCACCATGTATTCCGGGGCAGAGCTGGGCGTGAGCGGCGATTTGACAATTAACGCCAACACCTCCAGCATAGCGGATGCCACCATTCTTGGCAGCACCAAGGTAGGCAGCCCCACACTGGGTACACTAACCATCGTGGGCGATGTTTCCGCGGCGGATATAACCACCGGGCACATCCTGCTGAGCGAGTGGTATGATAATGCCTCCCTTAGCTCCACGGGCGACATCGCGGTCAACTCCATCACCATGGGCGCGCTGAACATCACCATGGCACGCAATGCAGGCAGCACGGAAACAGGAGCCCTGCTGAGCGGCAGCAGCAGGACCCCGGTCATCGTCTCCAACGAACTCGTTTTGGCATCCGATGTGAAGGACATCGATGTGATTGCCGGTGCTGATACCAACGGCGTCCGCATTGCCTCCAACGTATCCACCAAGGGAGCGCTGGCCATCAGCGGCAGCCGCATCGCCTCCGAAGAGCTGACGGCTGATGCCATCAACCTGCCGGACGGGTACGACATTTCCGCCGGCAAACTGGCAGTTAGCGGGGATTTGAGTACTGCCGGCGGCACCACCTACACGAACTCCGCCATGGAAAACGTGACGAGCCTCTCCGACACCGCCGCCACGGTGGCCGGCATCCAAGCCGATGCCATCAATCTGGCTGCGGGTTACACCCTGAACGGGGCAGAAGTGGACGCAGCGGCCGTTTCTCTGGGGAACGATGTAACGCTGAATAACGTGCGCCTGAGCAGCAGCACCCAAGTAGCAGTAGCCGAGGCTACCAAGAGTGCCACGGAAACCATCCAGCCGGATGCAGGCCCTGCCTACCAAGTGCAAGTGCCGGACAGCGAGCGCGGCGGCATCAACCTGAACAACGTGACTATGAATGCCGGCTACACCGGCTTCGGCAAAACAGCAGCCGGCAACGATGGTATCACCATTGCGCCTCTGGGTACGGCCACGGACAGCGTATCCATTACCGGCACCTTCATCAACGGCAATGCACAGGATGGGGACAAGCTGGCAGTGGAGAGCATCATCGTTAACTCCGATGTCGAGTTCGTCCATGGCGATGTGGTGGACTTCGTGGTACTGCAGCAAACCGAAGGTACTAAGATTGATTACGCCCCGAACGTAACGAATTACCAGCTCAACATCCAGTCCTATGTACGCGGCGAGCTGAGCCTCGACCCCGTCACCGGCAACATCGTCTTTACCGGCACGGAGGACGAAGCCGGCATCGTGAACGAGCTGATGTCCAATGAGAACCGCGCGGCCACCATTACCGCCATGCAGGATGCCGGCGGCTCCGCCGTGGGCGGCGTCATGGGCGCCCTGTACGAGAAGGTGGGCCATGTGAACCGCTACAGCGAAACGGAACGCACCACGCTTCTGGATGCTCTGAGCGGCGCTTCTCTGGCCATTCTGGGGGATTCCCAGCGCCGTGGCGTGCAGGATACGCAGCGCCACCTCCGCAACCGCATCATCCAAATGGGTGGCGGCGAGCCCGTGGGCATTCTGGAGGACATGAACTTTGCCGGGGTGCAGGCCTGGGTGCAGGCCGATGGCGGCTTCAACAAGGTGAACGATGAAAGCGAGCGCCCGGGCTACGATTACGATGCCTGGGGTGCCACGGTGGGTGCCAATCTGGACTTGACGCCGAATTGGACCGCCGGTGCCGCCATTTCCGTCTCCTACGGCGACCTGACGGCTAACAGCAAGGATTACGCCAAGGGCAACAACGATGCCAAGTACCTGAGCCTCTTTGCCCGCCACCAGAGCAAGCGCTGGGTGCAGCTCTTCATCCTGACCGGCGGCATGAACGATATGGAGCTGAACCGCCGCGTGGATGCTTACAGCTCCACCGCCAGTGTGGATGGCAGCACTCTTTCCGGGTACTACGAGCTGGGTTACACCTTTGCGCTGGACGAGGAGTTTACGCAGATTATCCAGCCCATCGTAAGCATCAGCCTCACCAAGGCCAGTGTGGACGGCTTCTCCGAGACGGGCAGCATTGGCAATGCCGGTTTGGATTGCGCCGGGGATGATTACATCTACGGCACCATCAGTGCCGGTGCGCGTTATCAGGCAGTGCTGGGTACCAACGAATTTGAGCGCAACTCCGTGCTGGAACTGCGTGCCACCCTCTCCGCCGATTTCGGCGATGCCACGAACGAGGCGAACGTCTCCTTCATTGGCGGCGGTCCGGTGCATACCGTTAAGTGCGCGGAGGTGGGCAGCTTCGGCGCAGAACTGGGTGCCGGTCTCTCCGTACCCGTGGGGGCATACACCACGGTCTTTGCGGATGCGGATTTGACGCTGCGCACCGAGTACACCGGCGTGCGTGCCAACATTGGTTTGCGCTACGATTTCTAATTTTCCTTTCGGAAGAGCGGATTTCTATTCCCGGCGGGCTTTCTCTCGGAGAGAAAGCCCGCTGCTTTTTCTTCTGAAGCAGCGCGGGGCAGAGCCTAAGCCCTGCCCCGCCCAAAGGGAGGATGAAGCGCTCCGCATTCAGTGCCGGCGCAGCACGCGGAGGTATTGGTAATTCAGGAAGGCAAGGTAACCCAAAATCATAAAGTTGAACCACCGGGCGTCGCAAAGGGACCATATGGCCAGACCCGCCGCCAGCACCAAGCCCACAATGGCAGGAATCAGGTAACTATTCAGCAGGGCAGCCAGCACCTTGCCGCCATCCATGGGGTAAATGGGCAGCAGATTGAACACACTCCACCAGAAGCAGATGACCATTACCAGCGTGTAGCCCTGTATCAGCAAATCCGGCAAGGGGTGACCCAGCAGCCCCAGCATTAAGGCCTGCCGGATATCCAGCGGCAGCACATCCATCCACGGCATCAAAAAAGCCAGTTTGAGGCCGAGCAGCGGCGCCCCAATATGGCACCCGAAGGCCAAGCCGGCCAATGCGCCCAGCGCCAGAGAGGCCAGCGGCCCTGCCAGCACGGTAAGCAGCAGGGAGGTACGGTTGCGGGGACCTGCGGAAAAGTGGGTCATGCCGCCCAGGGCTCCAAGCTCCACCTCCGGCACGCCATAGCCACAGGCTCGCCCCACCAGCGCATGCCCCAGCTCGTGTACCAGCAGAGCCAGCATCCCCGCCCCGATAAAAAGCAGCAGGTGCAGCAGGCCGGCTCCGCTGTCCACCTCGATGGCGCCGCCCAGCAGGGCAAGAACCCCCCAAATGAGCGGATGAATCCGCACCGGTATCCCTAAAAATCGAAATTGTAGCACCCAGGAATTCGGATTTTTCTCTTGCATGGCCACGTTTTACCCTTAAATACCCCCTAATGCAACCCAAATGCACACTTTTTTGATTATTTTTTTTAAAAAAGTCTTGCAATGCGGGCGGCAAAGTAGTAATATCCCCCCGCACCCCGGCGACGGGGAAAGGCGAAATCCGGCGTAGCTCAGCGGAAGAGCGGATGACTGTTAATCATTAGGTCGTTGGTTCGATCCCAACCGCCGGAGTATAAAAACCTGCAACGCAAGTTGCAGGTTTTTTGCTTTTGGAGATTGACGCTGCGGCAGGAGATGCTATACTTTGGGATAAGGCATTTTTTCCTTCTCCATGAAAGCAAGACACCTTCTCATTGCACTGGGCGGCATGGGTGGCCGCACGCTGCTGGATTTTCGCCGGGCACTGGATGCACAGCCCCGGGCAGATATGCCCGAGCTGCGTTACCTCTACCTCGATGCAGAGGAGGACGTGGTTTCCCAAGCGGCGTGGCAGCAGCATGCGGCGGATATACCCTTCCTAAACCTTAAGAAGGAAGCCCGCGCGCTGAATGAGATGGAGCAAAATCCCGCCCTGCGCCCATGGGTGGACAGCTTGCGCTGGAAAGTGGCCGAGCAGCTGGGCAAGCCCGTGTACGAGGTGGATGCCGCGCTGAGCCGGCTGCCCGGAGCCGGCCGGTGGCGCCGCTACGGGCGGGCTCTTTTCCTGCACTGCCGGGAGGCGGTATTGCGGCTTTTGCAGCCGCTGGTGGAGGAGGTCGGTACGCGCGGGCTCACGGTGCATGTATTTTTCTCTGCGGGTGGGGGTACCGGCAGCGGGGCGGCCATGGATATGCTGAGCCTGCTGCAAAAGCTGGCCATGCGCGTGCCCGGGCGCTTTGTGCTGCTACCCTATGTGTACATGGGCGGGGAGGAAAAAGCCGCCGGTTCTTATACTGCGAACCGGCAGCAGCTTATGCAGGAGCTGGCAAAATGGCTGGAGGAGGCGGATGAGGACACCGTGCCCCACTGCTATCTGGCCTCGGAGATGGCTCCCGGCACTCCCACGCCGGAGGCTCAAACAGCCTGCACGGCACGCGCCCTGCTGAGCGGCTTGCAGCTCTTCCTGCGCGGGGAGTACTATGCCCATTTGTACGATAGCATCCCCCCGCGCAAGGCTGCCCCGGGGGATCGCTTTGCTACGCTGGGGCAGGCAAGCGCTGCGGACCCGGCCGCTGCGCTGGAACAGCTGCACGGGCTAAGCCGATACAGCCCGGGCAAAGGTCCCCGGAACACTCTGCTGGCCGCCTTGCCCATGGATGCCGCCAATCCCTTTGCCGGGGAGCATGCCCTGGAGCTGCTGCTGGAGGAGACCTTTCCCCTGCCCCTGCACGAGCAGGAGGTGGAAAGCATATCCCCCACGGCGGAAACACAATTCCTGCTGCTCCAGCACGGGCTAAGCCCGGCGCAACCGGCGGTGTTCGATTGGCTGCGGCAGCAGCCTGCCGATGAGGCGGTGCGCTATTTTGCCCGCCTGGATGATTCCGGAGATTAAATGTGCGCCCTTCGTACGTTTTTTGCGGGAAATGGCTTGCGTATCAGAGCGGGTTGTGGTATGGTGCGCGCACCACATCGCTGCCATGGAAGCACTTTATCAGGAAACACTTGTCTATGCCCGCCGGGAGGTACTTCCCGCAGGCACCCGCCATCCCGAAGTTGTTTACCGGCTCTCCGAGGAGCTTTGCGCCCTTACCGGGTGGGAGGATGCCACGCCCATTTCCACCTCCGCTCTGGATCGCGAGATGCTCGAGCCCACTTATATGGGCCATGGGCTGGCCATTCCCCATGCGCGAGTGGCAGGCCTGCCGCAGGCCGCCGTTTACCTGTGCCGCGCCACGGAAGGCATCGCGTGCCCCAGCGGTACCGCCACCCTTATTGTGATGATTGCAGTGCCCATGGAGAAGCCGGATTGGTACCTGCACCTTCTCAGCCGCACTATTCGCTGGCGCATGCGCAGCGGCCACACGGAGGAGTATTTCCTGAACACTCCGGCGGAGGAGTTGAGCCGTTCTTTGCGGGAGGCCATTGTTTCCTGAGTTCCGGGTCACCGTACGCTTTTACACGCAAAAGGCGGGGAGATTTTGCTCTCCCCGCCTTTTCTGTGTGTCAAATCAATGGGTGGCTCTCAGCTTTCCTCCAGAGGAACAGCATCCAAATCCAACACGCGGGATACCTTGGCACCAAGACTCATGAGCTTTTCATCCAGCATCTCATAACCACGGTCGATGTGGTAAAGGCGGTGAATCTCCGTGGTGCCCTCGGCGGCCAGAGCCGCCAAAACCAGGGCAGCACTGGCGCGGAGGTCGCTCGCCATCACCGGGGCGCCGGAGAGGCTCTCCACACCGGTAATGATGGCCGTGCCGTTATCCACCTTAATGTTAGCGCCCATGCGCTTCAGCTCGGAGCAGTGCATAAAGCGCTGCGGGAAGATAGTGTCCTTCACCACGCTAATGCCGGGAGTGAGGGCAAAAAGCGCTGTCATCTGCGCCTGCATATCCGTGGGATAGCCGGGGTACGGATTAGTCAGAATCTTACCGCTGCGCGGGTTTTTGCCGGGTGCCACAAAGACGGAGGTTCCCTCCTCGTTAAACTCCACCGTATGGCCGCACTCCACCAGCAAATCGGAAATGGCCTTCATGTGGGGTCTCCACACGCGGTTCAGGGTAAGGCCATCGCTCACCATGGCAGCGGCCACCATAAAGGTACCGGCCTCGATGCGGTCGGGGATGACGGTATGCTCGCAGCCATGCAGGCGCTCCACGCCGTGAATGGTAATCGTGCGGGAGCCGGCGCCCTCAATACGGGCACCCATTTTGTTGAGGAAATTGGCCAAGTCCACCACTTCCGGCTCGCGGGCGGCGGATTCGATAACCGTGGTACCCTCCGCCAGTACGGCAGCCATCATCAGGTTATCCGTTCCCAGCACCGTGGGGCCGCTATCACCGCGCATATCCACAGTGGCACCCACAAGACCATTCGGGGCATCGATAACGAGGTTGCCGCCCTTCACCCGTACGCGGGCGCCGAGTGCCTGAATAGCGCGCACATGCAAATCCACCGGGCGGTCGCCAATCACACAGCCGCCGGGCAAGGGGAGCGTGCAGCGCTTCATACGGGCCATCATCGGCCCCAGCAGGCAGATGGATGCGCGCATCTTGCGCACCTGCTCGTATGAGGCACTGGAGGAGATGCCCTCCGGGGATTCAATGCGCACGGTGCCGCTGGAACGCTCCACGGATGCTCCTAACTGGCTGAGAATCTGGAGCATGTAATTTGTATCCGATACATCCGGCACACGAGAAATACGCACGGGTTCATCCGTAAGCAAGGCCGCCGCGAGAATGGGGAGAGATGCGTTCTTAGAACCGCTAATGTTTACAGAACCGCTGAGTTTATGACCGCCTTCGACGATGAGTTTGTCCATGGGAGCAATGGGGTAAAATAGCTGTAGTATGTTATCCGGATAATAACACATGCTTCCCCTCCTTGGCAAGGAGAAAGGGGAGTTTATTTTATATACGCCGCCCGGCGGGAGAATCTTTCAGGCGATTCCCTTCTCCCCCCTCCGGGCATGGTGCTTCCGCCGCCGTTTTTTTCAGAGGTCCAGGCGGTCCGCCAGCGTACCGGCCACCCCCAGAAAAGCCGCCGCCACACGGCTGCTGCCCTCGTCCTCCAATGCCACGGGGTGCCCCTCGTCCCCGCAGGTACGGGTGCGCATATCCAGCGGAATCTTGCCCAGCAAGGGAATCCCCTGCCGCTGTGCTTCCAGCTCCCCGCCATCGCGGCCAAAGATGTGGTGTACCGTATCATCCGTGGGGCAGATAAAGTAACTCATATTCTCCACCAGCCCCAGCAGGGGCGTGCCCACCTTGCGGAAGAAGGAAATCCCCTTGCGGGCATCTATCAAGGCCGTCTCCTGCGGCGTGGTTACCACCACTGCACCGGCCAGCTCCACCGCTTGCACAATCGTGAGCTGAATATCCCCCGTACCCGGCGGCAAATCCAGCACCAACACATCCAGAGTGCCCCAATCCGTATCCCGCAGAAAATCCTGCACATAGCGCGTAGCCAGCGGGCCGCGCACCGCCACGGGAGCAGCCTCATCCAGCATAAGCCCCATGGAAAGCATCTTGATGCCATGCACCTCCACCGGCAGGAACTGCTCCTTCTCATTACAACCCGGCTGCTCCTTCGTGCCGCACATCTGCGCCATGGAGGGCCCGTAAATATCCAAATCCAGCAATCCCGTGCGGTACCCGAGCCGCCCCAGAGCCACCGCCAAATTCACCGCCACCGTACTCTTGCCCACCCCTCCCTTGCCGGAGGAGACCGCCACCACATGCCGCACCCCGGGCACTGCTGTTTTCCAGGCTGCGGGGTCATCGTTAATCCCCGGCTTCTTTTTCACATCCGGCTCAATATGCCGAATGTTTACATCCAGCTTCTTTACCCCGGGCAGCTCCTTCACCTCCATCATCACGCTCTGGTAGATAAAACGCGGCACATCCGCATTTTTGCTCTCCACCACTATATCGATGGATACTGCGCCCTCCGGCGTCACCTCTATCCCTTTTACCAGCCCAAAGGACACGATATCCCGGCTAAAGCCCGGGTACTTCACCGTCGTAAGCGCGGCGCGTATCAATTCCGGAGTTAATGCTGCACTGCTCATAAAAAAACGGCCTCCGCCGCTGCCCCAAGTATAAGACCTCGCCTCCGCTGCGTCAAGCCCAAGCTATGGCTGCACGGCATGCAAAACGGGTTGCTCCGCGTAGGAAGCAACCCGTTTGAATATATCGCTCAAAAACCTTCCGATTAGCGGCGGCGGCGAGCAGCCAGACCGGCCAGAGCCAGCAGGCTCAGCGTGGCGGTGGCGGGCTCGGGAATGGCAGCCGTCGTCAAAGCCGTAGCATCGCTCACTGAGAGAGCGCTGTCGAACACCCAAGCCTTCTTCACGAAATCGGTACTGAACAACACGGTATCAGCAGCAAAACTGGAACCTCTCAGAGACGTATTAGCTACACCGCCCAGCGTTGTGGTGCTACCATCGGCATAGCTAATGGTGAACACTGCATTCGTACCGGCGTCATAATTGTAGGTCAAAGCAACGGAAGCACCCACGGCATCAGTCCAGAAGCTCTCTGCCTCCATGCCGGCGCCATTGGACGCTGCATTCATACCAAAGGAGTACGCACCGCCCTGATTCCACACGCCATAAAGCCCTGAGTAATTAATGAGGCTATTGCTAGAACTGTAGTTCGTCTGCAAGCCGATAGCGTTGCCACCGGTTTTTTGGAAATCAATCAGCGTGTACTTGGCGAGCTCAGAGCCTCTGAGCATCACATCCTTCAGAGCATTTACATCCAGAGTCACCACAGCGGAGAAGCTGCTCAAAGCAGTCTCAAAGGAGATGGAGGAATCCGTGGTGGTGTAAGCTGCATCCTCAAGGGTAACACCCATAGCACAGGAAGCGGCGGCAAGAAGGGCAATAATAGTCTTCTTCATAATGTTTTTATTTTCTATGTGTTAGTATGTTAGGTTCTGCACACTCTTTTGGCCGAGCTACTTCCTCGCGCGATGGAAGGGTAGGTCGCCCCCAAGCATGCAGCCGCAGTATATCGCTTTTTGAATGCGATGTACTTGCTTGTATCCTATTTTTTTGCCACCGCAAAAAGAAAGAAAGATTTTTTACTCATTTTCTCCGTATGCATTAAACTGAAGGCAGTTAGATGCCTGATTTCGCTGTATATGCAGGTAATCGCCTTTTGAATGCGATGTACAG
>CAYSYD010000036.1:0-19152 GCA_964435145.1 uncultured Akkermansia sp. | reverse complement strand
CCGCAAGCCCGGCACAGCCATGCTCACGGAGTATATGGACGGCTCCTACGATATGGAGCATTGCTATGTGATTGGAGACCGGGAGACCGATGTGCAGTTAGCGCGGAATTTGGGGTGCCGAGCCTTGCAGATAGGCACCAACGGCATGGATTGGCCCCGCATTACGGAGATTCTTGTAGCCGGGGAACGCCGGGCGGAGGTACAGCGCACCACCCGGGAAACGGATATCTACGTCAAGTTGGAATTGGACCGCCCCGGTTATTGCGAGGTGAATACGGGGCTTGGATTTTTTGACCACATGCTGGCCCAGCTGGCGCACCACGGCGGCATGGGCGTCACCATCCGGGTAAAAGGGGATTTGTATGTGGATGAGCATCATACCATCGAAGATACCGGTTTGGCGCTGGGGGAGTGTTTGCGCAAAGCCTTGGGCAATAAGCTGGGCATTTCCCGCTATGGCTACTGCTTGCCCATGGATGATTGCCTTTGCCAAGTGGCCTTGGATTTCGGGGGGCGTCCGTGGTTGCAATGGCAGGCGGAGTACCGCCGCGAGCGCGTGGGAGATATGCCCACGGAAATGTTTTACCATTTCTTTAAGAGCCTGAGCGATGCTGCCTTGATGAACTTGAGCATCAAGGCCGAAGGCGAGAATGAACACCATAAGATAGAAGGCAGCTTTAAGGCTTTGGCTCGCGCCATTCGTGTGGCCGTGGCGCGGGATGTTCGCCACTTAGTGCTGCCCTCCAGCAAGGGAACCCTGTAACGCTGCTTCAACATGAAGGTCGCCATTGTCAAGTACAACGCTGGGAACATTTGTTCCGTTATTAATGCGCTGCGCCGCATAGGGGTGCAGCCACTGCTTACCGATTCCCCGGAGGCGTTGCAGGAGGCCGATTGTGTGATTTTCCCGGGGCAGGGGGAGGCTTCCAACACCATGGCACACTTGCGGGAAAACGGGCTGGCGCAGCTCATCCTTGGCTTGCATTGCCCGGTACTGGGCATTTGCATTGGGCAGCAATTGCTCTGCGCGCACTCGGAGGAGGGGAATACACCCTGCCTTGGAGTGTTTGAACATACAGTGCGGCGGTTTCCGGCTTCTTCTGCCGGGCAGCGCGTTAAGATTCCCCAGATTGGCTGGAATACGATAGAGGCACTGCAATCCCCCCTTTTTTCCGGGATTGCTAATGGGGAGTTTGTTTACTTTGTGCATAGTTACTATGTGCCGGATTGTGCAGAAGCTATTGCCCGCACCTCCTATGGTGGTGTGACTTATGCCTCCGCTTTGCGGCGGGGAAATTTTTATGCCACGCAGTTTCATCCCGAAAAGAGCGGGGATGTGGGGCTGCGCATTCTTCACAATTTTATTCATCTTTGCCATGATTGAGCTGATACCTGCCATTGATATTATCGGAGGCCAGTGCGTACGCCTGACAAAGGGGGACTACGCTGCCCAAAAAACATATAATGCCCACCCGGAAGAGGTAGCACGCCAATTTTACGATATGGGGGTGCGCCGTTTGCATGTGGTGGATTTGGATGGTGCAAAGGCAGACCACATCGTGAACCTCTCCACGCTCGAGAAGATTACGGCCTTGGGCCTGGTGGTGGACTTTGGCGGCGGTATTAAGCAGGAAAGCGATTTGCAGGCAGCTTTCGACCACGGAGCTGCTATGGTAACAGTGGGCAGCCTTGCGGCTACGCAGCCGCAGAGTCTCCTGCAATGGGCGGAAAAATATGGGCCGGAGCGCTTCATTGTCGGCGCGGATGCGCTGGAGGGGCGAGTGATGATTAAAGGCTGGCGAGAAGATGGCGGCATGAGCCTCCGGGAATTCATCTCCTTTTATATGAGCCACGGCATTACCCGAGTACTTTGCACGGATATTTCCCGCGATGGCACACTGGGCGGCCCTAATACAGCACTTTATAAAGATATTATGGCACAGTTCCCCTCTTGCCGGCTGATAGCCAGTGGTGGTGTAAGCTGCACGGCGGATATTCGTGCATTGGAAGCCGCCGGTATTCCCTCCGTGGTGTTTGGCAAGGCCTATTATGAAGGCCGTATCGATTTACCTTCTCTTCTTCAACCTCAATCCTGATTCCCGGCTTATGCTTGCAAAACGCATTATCCCCTGTCTGGATGTCAAGGACGGTCGCACCGTCAAAGGTATTAACTTCGTGAACCTCCGCGATGCGGGCGACCCGGTGGAATTGGGCAAAGCATACAGCGAGCAGGGCGCGGATGAACTCGTGTTCCTCGATATCGCCGCTACTCACGAAGGCCGCAAAACTTTTACGGACATGGTGTCCCGAGTAGCTGCTGCCATTTCTATTCCTTTTACGGTAGGGGGCGGTATTCATGAGCTTGCCGACGTGGCGCGGCTGCTGGAGGCCGGAGCAGATAAGGTGAGCCTCAATTCCGCTGCAATTCGTAATCCGCAGCTGGTGAATGAGATTGCATCCCACTTTGGCTCGCAGGTTTGCGTGGCGGCGATAGATGCCCGCCACGATGCCGATGGCTGGTACTGCTACATCAATGGCGGGCGTATCCGCGTAGAGCGTACCCTCTTCGACTGGGCACGGGAGGTGGCGGACCGCGGCGCCGGAGAAATCCTCTTTACCAGCATGGACCACGATGGTGTAAAGCAGGGCTTCCCCAACGAGGCTCTTGCTCGCCTTTCCGATGAGTTGAGCATCCCCGTGATTGCCAGTGGCGGCGCCGGCGCTAAAGAACACTTCGCAGATGCTTTCCGTCTTGGTCATGCGGATGCCGCCCTTGCTGCAAGCGTGTTCCACTTCGGCGAAATTAAGATTCCGGAACTGAAACAATACCTCCGAGAGGAGGGCATTTGCGTGCGCCTGTAAGAGGGCGCTTTTTCGCTCTTTTCCCGCCCCCCACCTGTGTAAGGGATACGTCCCCCTCAGGTGGGGAGGGGGGCATTTAGCTCAATTCCATTTCTTCTTTACGAGGTAAATGTATATTTGTGCTAAAGGCCAGCCGATAATGAGACCGATTAAAGTGCCGGACCACGGAAAAGAACCCTTGAAGTAAGCTCCGATGGCTGTGCCTATGGCTGTAACCAGCAGCACCACTTGGCTCACAATGAGCCAGTGGCATAAGGCTCGCAGCATACGATTAGTGACGGCAAAATCCGCATTTTTATGGAGTTCCAGCATTTCCTCCACT
Organism: uncultured Akkermansia sp.; assembly: GCA_964435145.1. Taxonomy (GTDB): domain Bacteria; phylum Verrucomicrobiota; class Verrucomicrobiia; order Verrucomicrobiales; family Akkermansiaceae; genus Akkermansia. The sequence goes on along the minus strand of CAYSYD010000036.1, from coordinate 15,968 downwards.
ACATGGCGTATCCGGGCTGTCTCTGCATCCTCGCGTTCGGGCTTATTCATCATAGAATCCACCCATACCACAGCTCTTCCTGTTAGGCAAACTCTATCTATAACAGCACACCCCGCAGTGCTATTAGCGCTGCGGGGTGTGCTACAAAATAAATTCGGATTCTGGGCTCAGATAGCCTCTGCTTCAGCATCTTTGCGAGCCTTCTTCTTGCGGGCTTTCTTTTTCTTTTCCGCTTTTTTCTCGCGATTCATCTTCTTGGCATCCTTCAGAAGCTCTTTCCAGCCGGCAAGAAAATCGCTACTGGCATTGGCGCCGGATATACCCTCCATAAAGGTACCATCCGGCAGAATTGCCACCACATTAGGGGTGCCGCCGCTGCCGCCTGCCGGCACGTTGATTTGCCCGGCTGTTTCCGGTGTGATAACGGGGAATGTCACCTCCGATTTTTCGACCCATTCTTTAGCCGTTGCCGTATCTGCATCGCAGTTCAGCATGATGAGTTCCGCGCCTTTCCCTTTCATTTCCTTGTATAATTCAATCGCCCGGGGAAGAGAGTGTACACAGAACCCGCAGTTAGAACGGGAACGTAGGAAAAAATACAGATGGACTTTTTTCTTGGGGCGAACCTTAGTCACGTACTCCACATCCTTGAGCATCTTGGCAATGGAAACGTTTTTTTCTTCCTCCGCTTCCACACCGGCGGCGACTTCGGGCTTATCCGCAGCCGCCGCTTCCTGCGCTGTAACGAGTTGGAAGAGGAGCGGGAAAAGCAAGGTAAGGTAGAAAAACGGACGTTGATATGCTTTCATGCCGCAAGGGTACAGCAATCTTTCTTATCTGGCAAGCGTAAAACATCTTTTTTCTTTTCTTTATCCCTTTAGCTGTGTTGGTGTTTGCTTGCTTTTGCCTTGCCCCCGTAATATGAGCGCCTGCTTGTTTGTGTGGTAATTTTTTGTTTGATGGGGATACACGCTTGATGCTGAAAGCATAAAATACCATTCGTGTGTGCTGTATTGCCGATGTAGCGTCCCCCCATATAAGCAAGGAATTAAATACAGGAGAGAGGTAATTATGTTACTCCGAAAAGCAGGAGCCCTTGTTAGTACTCATGGCTTTGAGTATATATGAACATATGGAATTTAAGATATACTGCAAAAGATTATCCGGCATGTGGCGCTTGTGTCTTGCAGTGGCTTTTCCCGTAGGCTCGCAAGGTGTTTTGTCTCCGCATGTGCCGATTTTGATGGGGGAAGCGGAAAAGAATTCCAATGTAATCGAGGATGGGCAAACCCCCCGGAGCGCCGCTGAGGCATCTCCGGGGGTAATGAAGCATCATTAAGAGAGGTCGGTTTAGGCTTATTTCACAAGCGTGTGCCCCGTCATTTCCTCCGGCTGGGCAATGCCGAGCAAATGCAGCAGCGTGGGGGAAATATCGGCCAGAATGCCATCGCTCATCGTAATAGAATCCTGGTCCGGTCCGCAGTAGATGAGGTCCACCAAGTTCGTGGTGTGGGCCGTATTGGGGGAGCCATCCGGGTTGAGCATGTTTTCGCAGTTACCGTGGTCGGCGCAGATAAGGCAGCAGCCTCCCAGCTCGCGGATGCGGGTTACGCATTTTTCCAGAGCTTGGTCCACAGCTTCGCAAGCGGCAATGCCGGCTTCCAAATAGCCCGTGTGGCCCACCATGTCGGGGTTAGCAAAGTTCATGATGGCGATATCGTAGTTCGGGATGGCTTCCACGAATTTATCGGCCACCTCGGCCACACTCATCTGGGGTTTCTCATCGTAGGTAGCCACCTCTCGCGGGGAGGGAACAAGGATGCGATCTTCCCCATCGAATTGGGTTTCCACACCTCCGTTAAAGAAGAAGGTAACGTGAGCATACTTTTCCGTCTCTGCGATGCGGAGCTGCTTGAGCCCGGCGGCGGAGATGACCTCGCCGAGGATGTTGGTGAGCTGCTCTTGCTCGAACACCACGGGAGAGGGGTAGCAGGCTTCGTATTCGGACATGGTGATGTAATGCACCTTGGGCTGGCCGCCGCGGTCGAATCCGTCGAAATCCTCGTAGATGAGAGCGCGGGAAAGTTCGCGGGCACGGTCAGCACGGAAGTTGAAGAAGTACACCACATCCCCATCGCGCATGCGCTGCCGGTCGGCTTCGCAGAAGATGGCGGGCTTGAGGAATTCGTCCGTCACATTGCCGGCATAGCTCTGCATGGCATACTCGGCAGGCGTGCAGGAGCAGGATTCTCCCTTGCCGTGGACAATGGCGTCCCAAGCCACCTGCACGCGGTCCCAGCGCTTATCGCGGTCCATCGCGTAGAAGCGACCCACCACCGTGGCGATGGAGGCACCATAGGGAGCCACGGCTTCCTGCAGCCGGCGGAGGAAGCCGGCACCGCTCTTGGGGTCCGTATCGCGACCGTCCGTAATCGCATGAATCATGATGTCCTTCACACCGGCTTCGGCGGCAATCTTGACAATGCCGATAAGGTGGTCGATGTGGGAATGCACGCCGCCATCGGAAACGAGCCCCATGAGGTGCAGGCGCGTACCTGCGGCCTTGGCAAAAGCCTCCGTAATGACGGGATTCTTCGCCAGAGAACCATCGTTAATGGCATTCGTGATGCGGCAGAGGTCTTGGAATACCACGCGACCGGCGCCCAGATTCAGGTGCCCCACTTCGGAGTTGCCCATCTGGCCATCGGGCAGCCCCACATCCTGCCCGGAAGCCCCGAGCATGGTGTGCGGGCAGGTGGCCAGCAGCTTATCGGTAAAGGGAGTCTTGGCGAGCACGGTGGCATCGCCTGTCTGTTGGGCGGCTTCCGGACCCTGCGGATTGCGGCCCCAGCCATCGCGGATAATGAGAACAACAGGTTTATTTGCCATGTCGGTATTCTAGCATGAGTCTAACGCTCTGTGAAGCTAAATACGTGTTTCCGTGTACAAAAAAATCCATGCGCCGGAATGGGCGCATGGATAATAGGAGATTTTTTCTCCCCCGGATTTATTTTTTGAGGTTGAGGGAGGGCTTCTTTACCTTGAGGGAGGGCTTAGTGATTTCGATGCCTGTTTCAGTAGTCTTCACTGCGGGCTTAGTCAGGTCCACGCCGCCCTTGTCGAACTCCAGCTCAGGTTTCGTAGCAGAGGCGGAAGATTTGAGGGAATCGGCAGTACTCTTAATGGCTTCTGCCTTGCCCTTTACTTCATCGGCCTTGCTCTTGAGCTCCGCAGCCTTGCTCTGGATACCATCGGTAGCGGGAAGTTCCACCGTAGGCTTAGTCACTTCCACATTACCCTTGGTGATTTCGATACCTGTTGCCGTGGCTTTTACGGCAGGCTTGGTTACCTTTACAGGGAGGGCAGCCTCGGTGGTGCCGCAGCAAAGGGCACACAGGGCAACGCTAAGAAGAAAAGCAGTTTTTTTCATCATATCGGTATTTTGTTTGAATAAGTGGGGGCCATATCAGAACCCCGCACTAGAATAGGCGAACAGGTAGAGCTTTTCCAGTAAAAAATGTCGCAGTTTTGTCATTATTTCTCTTTTGTTGTTTCAGCGTTGAATTGACATTTCATTGATACGTCCGTATAATTCCGCCGTGAGGAATTTTTCAGCAGATAAGGATAGGGGGCAGGGGAATCGTCCCCGGTATAAGGACAGAAAACCCACGGGGGCATCTTTCGGCAGCGTCCTCCCGCGTGCGCAGGCTTTGCGGGAGGAGCAGCCTCCGGAGGGAAGCGAGCAGTGGCTTCGCCCATGGGTGCAGCTCAAGTACTTTACCTATAACCCGGCGGTATTTCCCCGCATGTTGGGAGCATCCAGCCCGGATGCCGTGCGCGGCGGGCTCATTCATGTGTATGATAAGAATGGGGAGCTTTTCGGCGGGGGCTTCTGGAATCCTCAGAGCCGTACCCCCCTGCGCATGCTCCGGCATGGTTCCACCCCTATCGATGAGGCAAGCTTGGAAGAAGCGCTTCGCCGCGCGGTCGCTTGGCGGCGGGAAGAATGCGGACTGGATGCCTCCACCACGGCGTATCGAGTTATCCACGGGGATTCGGATGGCTTGGGCGGCTTGATTGTGGATCGCTATGCAGATGTTCTCAGCTTGGAGGTAAGCACCTTGGGCGTATGGCTCCGCTTGCCCCAATGGCTCCCTTTGCTGCATGAATTGTGCGGAACCTCCCGGCACGTTATCACCGTGGACCCGGCCATTGCCCGTATGGAGGGGATTGACCCGACGCAGGCTCCGGAGAGCGCGCCGGTACACCGTGTGCGCGTGGTGGAAAACGGGGTTAACTTCGAGGTGGACTTTGCCCAAGGGCACAAAACAGGCTTCTTCTGCGACCAGCGGGATAACCGCCGTAAGCTGGCCTCCCTTGTGCGCGGCAAAAGCCTGTTGGATCTCTGTTGCTATTCCGGTGGTTTTTCCATCTATGCCAAGTTGCATGGCGGTGCGCAGGAGGTTACCGCTGTGGATTTGGATGAAAAAGCCATTGCCATGGCTAAGCGAAATGCCAACATCAACGCCTCCTCCGGGCCTTTACGGATAGATTTCGTGCATGCGGATGCCTTTGTCTATGCTCGCCAGATGGTGAGAAACGGCAAGCTGTTCGATGTGGTTTTGCTGGATCCTCCTAAATTTGTTTTGGGCAGAGACGAGGAGAAAGAAGAAGGTTTGAAAAAATACAACGATTTGAACATGCTGGGGCTCCAGTGCGTGCGGCAGGGAGGCTTGTTTGTTACATGCTCCTGCTCCGGTCTGGTATCTCCCTCCGAGTTTGAAAAAGTCGTCATCAAAGCGGCTCAGCGTTTAGGGCGCCGCTTGCAGATATTGGACATGACCGGCCCCGGCTGGGATCACCCCTTCCTTTCTACCTATCCGGAAGGCCGTTACCTTAAAGTTCTTTGGGCTCGCGTACTGGTATGATATTCACACTTGTTATAGGTCTTGTGCTGGCTCTGCTGCTGGGAATGATTGCCCAGCGCCTGCGCCTCTCCCCTTTGGTAGGTTACCTGTTGGCCGGCATGCTGGCTGCGCAGCCATGGTGGGGGTACCCTGTAGATCGGCATGTGGTGGAGGAGTTCTCTCACATTGGTGTGGTGCTGCTCCTGTTCGGCGTAGGCTTGCAATTCCATTTTAAGGACTTGCTCGCCGTGCGAAAAGTAGCCGTGCCGGGCGCTCTCATCTGCATGACTCTCTGGACCGGCACCGGTGCGATTGCCTATTATTTCCTGGGCGGAGCAGATTGGGTTACGGCTGCACTCTTTGGCATGTGTATTTGCGTATCCAGCACCGTTGTCCTCACCCGCGTGCTGGAGGATAACCACCTGCTGCACACACCGGCCGGGCACACGGCACTGGGCTGGCTGGTGGTGGAAGATATTTTTACCATTGTATTGCTGGTGCTGCTGCCCGTCATGTTCGGCGGAGAGGCTCTTGGCCCGGCACTGGGCTGGATGGCAGTAAAACTCACCCTCTTGGTGTTCTGCGTAGCCTTTCTGGGTAAGTACGTCATCTCCCGTGTGCTTACATACATTGCCCGCAGCAACTCGAACGAACTTTTTACCCTAGCCGTCCTTGTGTGTGCTTTAGGCATTGCGGTACTCTCCTCGTATGTCTTTAACGCCTCCATGGAATTCGGCGCCTTCCTTTCCGGCATGGTTGTGGGGCAAAGCCGCTTTGCCAGCCGCGCCGCCAGCGATGCCTTACCCATGCGCGATGCTTTTGCCGTGCTATTCTTCGTATCCGTGGGTATGGGATTCGATGCCATGGGCTTGCTGGAACATTGGCCTTTGGCTCTTGGCACACTCGCCCTCACTCTTCTCTTTAAGCCTCTCTCCTCCTATGCTGTCATCCGCCTGTTGCGTCGTCCCGGGCGTTTAGGCGTTGTCGTGGGTACCTCCTTATCGCAGATCGGCGAATTCTCCTTCATCTTGGCAGCCCTTGTGGCCGGCACCTATAAAGTAATGCCGTGGAGCGCCGTGAACGTCATTACCGGTGTGGCCATCATCACCATCACCCTTAATGCTGCCCTATATCGTTTTGTCCCCGGTCTCATTCGCGCTATGGAAGAAAGAGGTATCGGCATGGCTCCCCAGCAGCCGGGGCACCTCATCCCGCCCCCGGCAGAAGACAGAGACCGCGTTATCGTTGTGGGGCATGGCCCCTGCGGCGAGCTGATGACGGATATCCTCCGCAGCTACGATGTGGATGTTGTCATCATCGAAATGAACATCGACACCGTGGTAGCCTTGCAGAAAAAAGGCGTGAATGCCATGCACGGAGATGCCCGCCTGCGCTCCATCCTCTCCCTTGCCGGTGTGGAAAAGAGCCAAGCCATCATTGTGACCAGTGCTGCCGCTCCGGCTCAGGAAATAGCGGAAGCTGCCCGCAGCCTGAACCCGGCAATCTCCGTAATGGCACACACTCGCTACATGCAGAACGCGCGCCGGATGCGAGCAGAAGGCACGGCAGATGTGTATTCCGGCGAGGAAGAGGTTGCCCTCACCATGGTGGGAAGTTTATTGCGCCGATTCGATGCCACGGAGGAGCAGGTGTTTAACGCTCGCAAGGAAGCACGAAAAAAACTGGAAAAGGTTCCCACCCGCACCATATAACCCCATCCCCCCCTTGCCGTTATGTGGAAACTCATTCTCACCGTTACCCTGCTTGTTATCAGTAACATCGTGATGACCTTCGCTTGGTATGGCTCCTTGGGAAAGCAAGGCCAGGCTGTGGAAACACCCATGTGGAAACTCATCATCTTCAGCTGGGTCTTGGCCTTCTTGGAATACTGTTTCCTCATACCCGCCAACCACTTGGGCAGAGAATACGGCCTCTCTCTGGCTCAACTCAAAATTACACAGGAAGTCATTACCCTGAGCGTATTTGTCCCCTTTATGCTCCTCTACATGGGCGAACACTGGAAATGGGACTACCTCTGGGCTTTCCTCTGCATACTAGGCGCCGTATTCTTTGTGAACAGAGAAGCTCTCATGGCTCCCTGACTTTTTGCCGAATCCTGCCCCAAACCCCCGCCTTTTCAGGCGGGGGGCTTTTACTTTCTTGCCCCCATTTTGCACAACAAGCACCGTGAACTTCCTTATCGGTGTACGGTTGGCAGTTGATGATTTGTTGCTGTGCTCATGCTTTTTCTTGATGTGATGCAATATAAATGCTAAAACATGCCTATGGCAAAGCGCCCTTCGAAGAAAATCAAAGATAATACACCTCTTCCATTTGAAAAACAGATTTGGTATGCCGCTTGTGTACTCTGGGGGCATATTCCGGCAGCGGATTATCGAAAGGTTATTATCGGGCTCATCTTCTTACGCTATGTTTCCTTTCGTTTCGAAACCCGTTATCAGCAACTCGTCTTTGAAGGAGAGGGGTTTGAAAGTGATAGGGACTTTTACGATGAGGAAAACATCTTCTGGGTGCCGGCAGAGGCTCGCTGGGAAATCATAGCCGCCGCTGCTCATACACCGGAAATCGGGATAACCATCGATAACGCCATGCGTGCCATCGAGCGTGAGAACAATACGCTCAAAGATGTGCTGCCCAAGGACTACGCCAAGCCGGAGCTGGATAAGCGCGTCCTCGGTGAGGTAGTGGACCTCTTCACCAATCTGGATATGGGCTCCGCGCAGGAAAGCACAGACCTGCTGGGGCGCACCTATGAATACTGCATCGCTAACTTTGCAGCATACGAAGGCACCAAGGGCGGTGAATTCTATACCCCGGCCAGCGTAGTGAAAACGCTGGTTGCTATCCTGAAACCTTTTGAAAACTGCCGTGTGTACGACCCCTGCTGTGGTTCCGGCGGTATGTTTGTGCAGAGCGCTCGCTTTATCGAGGAGCATAGCGGCCGCCGCGATGCTATCTCGGTCTATGGGCAGGAGTCCAACTCCGACACGTGGAAGATGGCTAAAATCAACATGGCTATCCGTGGTATTTCTGCTGATTTCGGGAAACACCACGCCGATACCTTCCATAACGACTTGCACAAGACGCTTAAGGCCGATTTCATTCTGGCCAACCCTCCGTTCAATCTTTCCGGTTGGGGGCAAGAAAAACTACAGGAGGACGTGCGCTGGAAATTCGGCACACCACCTGCAGGCAATGCCAACTTTGCGTGGATTCAGCACATGATTCATCACCTTGCCCCCAATGGAAAAATTGGGCTTGTGCTGGCTAATGGCGCTGTTTCCTCTCAGACTAGCGGCGAGGGGGATATACGCCGCAACATCATTGAGTCTGACCTTGTAGAAGGTATCGTCGCTCTTCCCACCCAGCTCTTCTACAGTGTTACCATCCCGGTTACTCTCTGGTTCATTTCCAAGGATAAGAAGCAGAAAGGCAAAACCCTCTTCATCGATGCCCGCAAGATGGGCTCTATGATTGACCGCAAACACCGCGATTTTTCTGATGCTGATATCGCCCGACTGGCGGACACCTTTACTGCATTCCAAAATGGTACCTTGGAAAATATCAAAGGCTTCTGCGCCGTCTCCACTATAGACGATATCGCCAAGCAGGACTACATCCTTACCCCCGGCCGATATGTGGGCATTGAAGAAGCGGAAGAGGATAGTGAGCCCTTCGATGAAAAAATGAAACGCCTCACCTCCGAGCTTTCCTCCCTCTTCTCACGTTCTCACGAGCTGGAAGAGCAGATTAAAAATAACCTGAAAGAATTGGGGTATGAAATCTGAGTGGAATAGGGTACAGGTAGGGACATTGTGTTCTCGTGTGTGTAGTGGAGGAACCCCCAAGAGTACGGATTCAGAATATTATGGAGGAGATATTCCATGGCTGAATACAAGGGAGGTCAATTTTAATCGCATTTCAAAAACAGAAGGCACAATTACCCAGACGGGATTGGAGAATTCATCAGCTAAATGGATTAAGGAGAATTGTGTTATTGTTGCTATGTATGGAGCGACAGCAGGACGTTGTGCCATTACAAAAATACCTTTAACAACTAATCAGGCGTGTTGTAATTTGGAGATTGATGAAACTAAGGCCGATTATCGATACGTTTATTACGCGTTAAAAAATGAATATGTCAGGTTGTCCTCAGCAGCCAATGGTGGAGCACAGCAGAATTTGAACGCTCAACAGGTAAAGGAATTTGATATTCCCTATCCCCCACTCCCCATCCAGCGCAAAATCGCCTCGATTCTCTCCGCCTTGGACGATAAAATCGAAACCAATAACGCCATCTGCCGGAATTTGGAAGAGTTATTATTAACGGTTTATCGTAATGTTATATGTGTGAGCGAATGTGATGAGACTAAACTAAATAGTCTTGCTGAGTTTTCGAATCAAAAAAAGCTGATTTCTGAATTAAATTGTCAAACATATTTTTCTACAGAAAATATGTTACCGGGAAAAGCAGGTGCAATAGCAGCAACTTCTTTACCAACAACACCAAAAGTTACGGCATGTAATCCGGGTGATATATTAGTGTCTAATATTAGACCTTATTTTAAGAAAATTGTCTATTGTTCAACCCAATGTGGCTGTTCTTTTGATGTGCTGTGTTTTCATCCAAAAGAAGATATTTATTCGACATGGTTATTTTGCTCATTGTACGAGGATGATTTCTTCGACTACGTTACGGCTGGTAGTAAAGGAACGAAAATGCCACGTGGCGATAAAGCTCATATCATGAGGTATGGCGTAGCTGTTCCAACTCGCAAGAAACTGGGAGAATTTAAGGCTACAGGAGATTTTGTTTTGTCCCAAATACATTGCCTACGATCCGAAAATGAGCGCTTGAATAAATTGCGTGAAGTTATTCTTCCCAAACTGATGAGAGGTGAGTTGAATTTGGATAAGATAGGGAGCTGAGATATGGATACAGAGTGTATTGCGGTAGATAAGAGAAAGTCATTGATTTAATCAATCCGCTTTTCTCGTTTGCCTTTTAGATGTGAATGATGAAACACCGTCATGGAATGGAGCTATGGAGGTGTAGCAAATTTTGTCATATATTATTGCTAATCTTATGCTTTCCTTAAAAGGTAATCTGGGTGAATACGGATACTGCATAGAATGATGCAAAAATTGATTGTTTGGTAGGTAAGGATTGTTGACATGTCACAAAATAGTGGTATAATACGCTGAGAGTTATGGATCTGGATGTGCCTTTCTGCAAAGAATTGAAACCTACATGTATAACGAGTTTACGCATGGTGAACTATCGCAAGTTCAAAAAGGTGAGCTTGGAACTTCACCCCGCACTAAATGTTTTTTTGGGCAACAACGGTAGTGGTAAGACAAGCATATTGGATGCTATTTCTCTGTTGATATCGTCGATTTTTCCTTTATGTGATTATCAGCCCAAAATACGCGCTCTAACATACGAGCTAAGGAATATCAGGTCTTACATGAGATGTGTGAGAGGTAAGTGTCGTCCCTTGCGGGAGGATGTGAGTGGCATAATAGGCTCTTTGTCCCGCTACGAGAGTACTGACTCATCGGAGAAATATCATGTGGTTGGATTATCGGTTGGTCGTAAACTGAGTACTCAGCAGGATTTTCAATTAACTTCAACAATAAAGCAATTATCTACCATATACAACGAGCGCGTAATGAGGGGAGAGAGCATCCCGACATTTGCACACTATGGTTCGCATCGAGGGGCTGAGCAAGGTGATAGAAAACGATTTGCTCGTCGAAAGATTGAATATACAAATCCGTTCGCAGCCTATATCAACGCATTGCATCCAAGTTTGGATTTTGATGCTTTTCTGGAGTGGTTTAGCGAGGAGGAAGCTTCAGAGTTACGCATGCAGCGTAAGAATAAATTCTATAAAAGTACGGAGTTGAGTGCAGTTCGGGCTGCTATTGGTAAGGTCTTTGAGACATCCGATATAAAAATTAAGGAGCCGAGATTTGAGGCTAATCCCAAACGTTTTGTTTTAACAAATGTAATGCCCGATGGGGAGGAGCTGGAACTCGAATTCGATCAATTGTCGGATGGATACAGGGCTATGATCGCTCTGGTTGCTGATTATGCCAGACGAATGGCAATCGCTAATCAATATTCATCCCTTAATCCTCTTGAGGGTGAGGGGATTCTTCTCATTGACGAAATAGATGCTCATTTGCATCCGAAATGGCAGTATCGGGTGATTCAAGATTTAAGAAGAACCTTTCCCAATGTGCAACTGATAGTAACAACCCATTCAGCCGAAGTGGTGTCGTCTGTTTCTCGAGAAAATGTCTATATCCTTGATTCAATAGATGGTGAAACAATCATTACGCATCCGGACGAGCAGACCGAAGGAGATTCCCCCGCTTACATTTCAAATAGCGTTATGCAGACACCTGAGTCATACAGAAAAAATCCGGCATATCAGGCCTTCTTACGTTGTCTGGCTTTTATTCAGGAAGACAAGGTAGATTCCCCCGAGTTTACGGAACTGAAAGCTCTGGTAAAGGAGCATTACGGAGAAGTGCATCATATTACTAGGACGTTGGAAGCTCGTCTGATGGGATTAGAAAACAAGAAAGCTTTTATGATGAAACTGCGAAAGCGTTGAAGCAATGAAGCATATACCAAACCGCGAAAATGAGAAAAGCCTGAAATCCCTACATCGAGCGCAGAAACAGTCGATGGAATGGGGCGCTTTTTCTCATAGCCCTGACGGGCATCAACTTAGGTTGGATAAAGCTCGTGAACAAAATGGGATGTGTGGATATTGCGAGTGTTTGCTGACAGACGAAGGCATGAATGAATTCAAGGGAAAGAAGCATCTTGATCATTTTTATCCTCGCAACAAAGGAGTTGAAGCCAAACCGCAACTGCAATATGATTGGGATAATTTGATTTTGTCGTGCTCTAGGGAAGAATGTTGCGGGATTTATAAGGACAGTAATAATCATAATATACTTCCCAGTCAGATTATAAATCCCCGACATGAAGACCCAAGGGATTTTATCACTTTTGTTGTAGAGGAAGATAGAGGTAGTTTTGAGAATCGGAGATATGTCAGCGCTGTCGCGAGAGAAGATGTGGGGGAGGAAAAACGCAGAAGGGCGCAAGACACTATAGATGCCCTGAATCTGAATTATATGCCATTGCGAGAGGCTAGGAGAAATGCTTTGTGGCATGAGCAGGAAAAAATAGAGATGTGTCTGGAAGTGTGTGCTACAGAAGATGATGTAGAGGTTATATGGGAGCTTCTCTCAGAGTATGAAAAAGAATTAGAGAGAAAGGAGTTTTCATCAACTTTGTTATCATATGTACATTTGAAATGGGGAGAAATCACTTAATGTGAATTATGCTTTCTCCTACACCGTTGCCTTACCCGTGTATGGCTCGGAGGTCGATGATTTGTTGCTGCGCTCATGCTTTTTCTTGATGTGATGCAATATAAATGTTAAAACATGCCTATGGCAAAGCGCCCTTCGAAGAAAATCAAAGATAATACACCTCTTCCATTTGAAAAACAGATTTGGTATGCCGCTTGTGTACTCTGGGGGCATATTCCGGCAGCGGATTATCGAAAGGTTATTATCGGGCTCATCTTCTTACGCTATGTTTCCTTTCGTTTCGAAACCCGTTATCAGCAACTCGTCTTTGAAGGAGAGGGGTTTGAAAGTGATAGGGACTTTTACGATGAGGAAAACATCTTCTGGGTGCCGGCAGAGGCTCGCTGGGAAATCATAGCCGCCGCTGCTCATACACCGGAAATCGGGATAACCATCGATAACGCCATGCGTGCCATCGAGCGTGAGAACAATACGCTCAAAGATGTGCTGCCCAAGGACTACGCCAAGCCGGAGCTGGATAAGCGCGTCCTCGGTGAGGTAGTGGACCTCTTCACCAATCTGGATATGGGCTCCGCGCAGGAAAGCACAGACCTGCTGGGGCGCACCTATGAATACTGCATCGCTAACTTTGCAGCATACGAAGGCACCAAGGGCGGTGAATTCTATACCCCGGCCAGCGTAGTGAAAACGCTGGTTGCTATCCTGAAACCTTTTGAAAACTGCCGTGTGTACGACCCCTGCTGTGGTTCCGGCGGTATGTTTGTGCAGAGCGCTCGCTTTATCGAGGAGCATAGCGGCCGCCGCGATGCTATCTCGGTCTATGGGCAGGAGTCCAACTCCGACACGTGGAAGATGGCTAAAATCAACATGGCTATCCGTGGTATTTCTGCTGATTTCGGGAAACACCACGCCGATACCTTCCATAACGACTTGCACAAGACGCTTAAGGCCGATTTCATTCTGGCCAACCCTCCGTTCAATCTTTCCGGTTGGGGGCAAGAAAAACTACAGGAGGACGTGCGCTGGAAATTCGGCACACCACCTGCAGGCAATGCCAACTTTGCGTGGATTCAGCACATGATTCATCACCTTGCCCCCAATGGAAAAATTGGGCTTGTGCTGGCTAATGGCGCTGTTTCCTCTCAGACTAGCGGCGAGGGGGATATACGCCGCAACATCATTGAGTCTGACCTTGTAGAAGGTATCGTCGCTCTTCCCACCCAGCTCTTCTACAGTGTTACCATCCCGGTTACTCTCTGGTTCATTTCCAAGGATAAGAAGCAGAAAGGCAAAACCCTCTTCATCGATGCCCGCAAGATGGGCTCTATGATTGACCGCAAACACCGCGATTTTTCTGATGCTGATATCGCCCGACTGGCGGACACCTTTACTGCATTCCAAAATGGTACCTTGGAAAATATCAAAGGCTTCTGCGCCGTCTCCACTATAGACGATATCGCCAAGCAGGACTACATCCTTACCCCCGGCCGATATGTGGGCATTGAAGAAGCGGAAGAGGATAGTGAGCCCTTCGATGAAAAAATGAAACGCCTCACCTCCGAGCTTTCCTCCCTCTTCTCACGTTCTCACGAGCTGGAAGAGCAGATTAAAAATAACCTGAAAGAATTGGGGTATGAAATCTGAGTGGAATAGGGTACAGGTAGGGACATTGTGTTCTCGTGTGTGTAGTGGAGGAACCCCCAAGAGTACGGATTCAGAATATTATGGAGGAGATATTCCATGGCTGAATACAAGGGAGGTCAATTTTAATCGCATTTCAAAAACAGAAGGCACAATTACCCAGACGGGATTGGAGAATTCATCAGCTAAATGGATTAAGGAGAATTGTGTTATTGTTGCTATGTATGGAGCGACAGCAGGACGTTGTGCCATTACAAAAATACCTTTAACAACTAATCAGGCGTGTTGTAATTTGGAGATTGATGAAACTAAGGCCGATTATCGATACGTTTATTACGCGTTAAAAAATGAATATGTCAGGTTGTCCTCAGCAGCCAATGGTGGAGCACAGCAGAATTTGAACGCTCAACAGGTAAAGGAATTTGATATTCCCTATCCCCCACTCCCCATCCAGCGCAAAATCGCCTCGATTCTCTCCGCCTTGGACGATAAAATCGAAACCAATAACGCCATCTGCCGGAATTTGGAAGAACAGGCTCGAGCTTTGTATGAGCTGTGGCTCTCTAAAAGAAAAAATGAGTGTGAATGGTTATCATTGGAAGCGATAGCAGACCTTAATCCGGAAGCTTACTCGATAAAAGAGAAGTGGGGATACATTAACTACTTGGATACGGGCAATATAACCGATGGTGTCATTTCCTCAATTCAGAAAATAGATTTGGAGCAAGATGAATTGCCTAGCCGTGCCCGAAGAAAGGTAAAGGCGGGCGATGTTGTTTTTTCTACAGTTCGCCCAAATCAACGACACTTTGGCATTCTCCATTCACCATTGCCCAACATGCTAGTATCGACAGGGTTTACAGTCATAAGAAGCAACAAGACAGATATTAGCAATGAACTAATCTATCTACTTCTTTCGGATTCCTCATTTGTAGAAAAGATGCAGCAAATCGGAGAGCAAAGCGTTTCGGCTTATCCATCAGTTAAGCCTACAGACATAGCAACCTGTCAAATTCCTTTTATGGATTCAATGGATTACTTCCAAATGCAAAATGTTATTTGCTCTATGTTTTCTCAGATTGCTGCATTGCAATCTGAAAGCAGAAGTCTTTCCCAAGCTCGAGACTCTTTGCTCCCCAAGCTAATGAGAGGAGAATTGTCAGTAGAGAACATCAACTGATTCTTAACAAATCGCGTAAATATGTCCATCAGTTACACAGAAGCCTCCTATGAGAACTCCCTGATTGAGCTTTTTAGCGAGATGGGGTACAGGCATGTATATGGACCGGACGTAGAGAGAGATTACTATAGCCCGCTGTATGAGGCGGAGCTGGAGCAAGCACTTTGCCGATTGAACCGGGGCTTGCCTTATGAGGCGATAGAGGAAGCCATTCGCAAGTTGAAGGATTTGGGCTTGGGCGACTTGGCGCAGAAAAATGCTGTGTTCATGGAATACCTGCAACACGGCGTAGAAGTCACCTATTCGGAGCAGGGCAAAAACCGCTCTGCACTGGTGTATCTGGTGGATTACGGTAACGCCGATAATAACTCCTTCATTATCGCGAACCAATGGACGTATATAGAATACAGCAACAAGCGCCCGGATTTGCTGGTATTCCTGAATGGCTTGCCTGTGGTGTTGATGGAGCTGAAGAGTCCCAGCCGCGAGGAAACGGATGCCGGCGAAGCATATGCTCAGATACGCAACTATATGCAGGAAATCCCTGCCATGTTTCACTACAATGCCATTTGCGTGATGAGCGACATGTTCACTTCTAAAGCGGGAACAATTACCTCCGGCGAAGACCGCTACATGGAGTGGAAGACGAAGGATGGCAACTACGAAAACACACAGCAAGCGGGATTCGACACCTTCTTCGAGGGCATGTTCCAGCGGAAGCGATTGCTGGACATCCTGAAAAACTTCATCTGCTTTTCCGATGACGGCTCAACGAGCTTCAAAATACTGGCGGCATACCACCAATATTTTGCGGTGAAAAAAGCAGTTGATTCGACCGCCAAGGCCACAAGTGGAGATGG
>CAYSYD010000035.1:0-19322 GCA_964435145.1 uncultured Akkermansia sp. | reverse complement strand
TCCGGTCTTGCCAAGAAGAAGGGTGGTATCGGTCGTCACGTCACCAAGGTGGTGAACCGCACCGTGTATCCTAACCTTCAGGAGAAACGCGTTTGGGTGCCCGAACTCAACGGCGGCCGTGGCGGTTACCTCCGCATGAAGCTTTCCTGCAAGGCTCTTCGCACCATCTCCAAGAACGGTGCCTACAATACGCTCAAGAAAGCCGGGATTCTTTATTAATCCTTTTTTTGAACGTTGCGGCTACCTCTCGCGTCTATAACCCCAAATCGGACCTAGAGGTGCCGCCGGGTAGTTCCGAAACCGGACGCGGATGCACCTGCAGGGTACAACCCTGTACTTTACCCCTCAAAGCATTAAAGAAATGACCCCGCAACAGACCAAGATCGCGCTTCGCATTAACGATGACAACCTGAACCACCACCTGTGGAACAACCGCGGTGTGTGGTGGTGCCATGTAACCGTGCATAAACCGGATGCAACGGCAGAGCGCCTGCGCTTCTCCCTCAAGACTCGCGATATCGAGAAGGCTCGCCGCCTGCGCGACCGCATCTTTGAGGATATTCAGCGTCATTTCGGCATTGCTGCCTGAGGTGACGGCAACGGCTCCTGCATCCCACTGCAGAAACAGTTGCCTGCCCTATCCCCCATACCTTTAACACAAAACGTGCCGGATGCGTTCTGCCCCGGCGCGTTTTTTTATTCCGCAGAACCGCATGGTGCCGGAATTAACACTCGCCAAAGCTCGGCATAACAAGTAAAATACAGCCAATGAGCAGCATCAGACAATACACCGGAGGCTCCGTAGCCTGCAATGGATACCTCGTGGAAGGAACCGAGGGGAATTACATTGCCATCGATGCCCCGGAGGGCATGGCGGCATGGGTGCAGCGCACACTGCCCCCCGGTGCTAAACTCACCCACCTGCTGCTTACCCACCAGCATTTCGACCACGTGCAGGATGCTGCCCTGCTGCAAGAGCGCACAGGCTGCCGCATTGTGGCGCAAGCGGCGTACAGCCCGCTGCTCACCCTGGAGGCTGCTGCCGCCGCATGGGGGATTCCCCCGGTGCCTCCTTTCCGTACGGATGATGTGCTGGGTAACCACAGCGGCATGGCCACATGGGCAGGGATGGAGTGGAAGTACTATTCCATCCCCGGCCATGCCACGGATGGTGCTGCCTATTATTGGGAGGCGGGGGAAGCCCTCTTCGTGGGGGATATTCTTTTTGCCGGCTCCGTGGGGCGCACGGATTTCCCGGGCGGAAGCATGGCCCAACTTGTGCGCGGCATACGCAGCCACCTGCTCCCTCTGCCTCCTTCCACAGCCGTGTATAGCGGCCATGGTCCCGCCACCTCCATAGGCGAGGAACAGCTCAATAACCCCTACATTTGTTGAGTACCCTTCCACACTCAATCAACAAGTTTACCCCCCCAAAAAAAAGATGACGTTCGAAGAATTAGGCCTCTCCGCCCCCATTCTGGAAGCCGTGAAGGATTGCGGCTACGAAGCCCCCACTCCCATTCAGGAGCAGGCTATCCCGCAGATTATGCAGGGAAGAGATGTCATCGGTGCCTCCCAGACGGGTACCGGCAAATCGGCAGCGTTTGCCTTGCCGCTGCTTAATGGTATTACCCATACCGGCCGGCCCCAAGTACTTGTGTTGGAGCCCACTCGCGAGCTGGCAGACCAGCTGGCCGAATCTTTCCGCACCTATGCCGCGCACACGGATATCACCGTGGGGCTGCTCTACGGCGGTGTGGGCTATGGTAAGCAGACGGAGGAGCTGCAAAAGGGTGTGGATGTGGTGGTGGCCACTCCCGGCCGCCTTATCGACCATTTTTACCGTGGCCACATGAAGTTTAAGGCCGTGAAGGCTCTGGTGCTGGACGAGGTGGACCGCATGACGGATATGGGCTTCCTGCCCGTCGTGCGTAAGATTGTAAATCTTTGCCCCTGGGAAGGGCGCCAAACTCTCTTCTTCTCCGCCACCATGCCGCAAATTCTGCAAGGCTTTGCCAAGTGGTGTCTTACGGACCCGGTGGAAATTGCCATTGCCCGCCGGGAAGTGGCCA
This sequence comes from uncultured Akkermansia sp., assembly GCA_964435145.1. Lineage (GTDB taxonomy): Bacteria > Verrucomicrobiota > Verrucomicrobiia > Verrucomicrobiales > Akkermansiaceae > Akkermansia. Next base: position 17,250 of record CAYSYD010000035.1, on the reverse strand, counting down.
GCACCATCTCCCACGCCTTTTACCCCGTGGGCTTGGACCAGCGGGATGATTTACTGCTGGCCCTCATTAAAGCCACGGATTTCCAAAACCTCATGATATTCACCCGCACCCGCAAGGAGGCCGATTCCGTGGGGCAAATGCTCCGCAATGCCGGCTGGGGCGAGGAAGTCACCGTCATGCACTCCGATATTCCCCAGAAAGAACGCATGGCAGCCCTTAAAGGCTTTAAGGAGGACCGCTTCCGCATCCTCGTGGCCACGGATGTGGCCGCCCGTGGTATCGATATCAACGGCGTTACCCATGTAATCAACTACCGCGTACCGGAAAACCCGGAGGACTATGTACACCGCATTGGCCGCACCGGCCGCGCCGAGGCAAGCGGAGATGCCTTTACCCTCCTCACCGCCGATGAGGTGGACTTTGCCAAGAGCGTAGAACTCTTCATTAACCGCAAGATTGCCCGCCGCAAGCTGGAGGGCTTCGATTATGCCTATACAGCCTTGCTGGAGGAGGGACCCGTGCGCCCGCTTCGCAAGGCACGTCCTGCGGCACCGCGCCGCCGGCGCCGTTAATTTCCCGGCCATATGCGCGTTATTGGCATCGATCCGGCCATTCGCAACACGGGCTACGCCGTGTTGGAGGGGGATTTTCGCACCCCGCGCGCATTGGATTACGGCACGCTTTCCCTGCCGCAGCGCATGCCGCAGAGCGAATGCCTGCTGGCCATTCACGAGCATGTATGCCGCCTGATTGAAACATGGCAACCGGATGAGTTGGCCATCGAAGGCATCATCTATGTGCAATCCCACCGCACGGCCATCTCCATGGGCTCTGCCCGCTGTGCCACCGTATTAGCCGCTGCACGCCATGGCCTCAAAATAATGGAATACCCCCCCACCTGCATCAAACTCGCCACCGTGGGGCGGGGAAGCGCCGGTAAACAGCAAGTGGCATTCATGATGCGTGCCCTGCTGCAACTCACGGAAACACCTGCCCCGGATGCGGCGGATGCCCTCGCCATTGGCTACTCGCACCTAGCCGCCACGGACCCCCTGCGGGCGCATGTCTTCCGCGACCGCAAATACATATAAGCTCACCTCTCTTCCTTCTTGGGGCGGGTCAGGTACTTCATCAAAGCATAGAGCAGAGCAAGCAGCACCACGCCAATCACCACCAAGTGGGATTCCGCCTTCACTGCATGCACCAGCTCCTCCGGAGAATTCAGAATACCGGGGTGCGCCCGCCCCACCTTATCCCCAAACCAAGCCAGCACCCAGCACCAAATAGCGGAACCACTGATGGTGGCCAGACTAAAAGTCAGAAAATTCACCTTGGCTAAACCTGCGGGAATAGAAATCAAATGCCGGATGACCGGCAGAAAACGCGCAAAAAATATGCCTGCGGAGGAATACTTGTTCATAAACAACTCCGCTTTTTCCACCTTGTGCGGCGGCATTAGAAAATACTTTCCGAAACGGTAGATAAACGGGCGCCCAAGATACAGCGCCATCACATACATCACCACGGAACCCACATAAGAACCCACCGTGCCGGCCAGCACCACCCCCCAGAAACTCATCTCCGCCCCCTCCAGTGCTGCGGCAATCGCCGCCGGAGGTACCACCACCTCGCTCGGTACGGGAATGATGGAACTCTCCATTGCCATCAGGATGATAACCCCCCAGTACCCCCAATCGCGGATACACTCCATGCAAAGAAGCAAAAATTCGTGCATGGGCGTATTATGCACAGATGCAGCAAGAAATAAAGTCTTTTCTTGCCATGGTCCCTGCTGCGTGGTAGAGTATTCTCATGAAACTCTTTGTGGTAGCCGGCGAGAAAAGCGGCGATAAACAGGGCGCATTGGTGATTCAGGAACTACTGGCGCGCCGCCCCGGGTTGCAAATCTCCGGCTTGGGTGGCAGCCGCATGCACTCCCTTGCCCCGGAGGTGGAAGATTGGACAGACCAGGCCGCCGTCATCGGCTTTGTGGAGGTACTGCGCCACATTCGCTTCTTTGCCCGCAAACTCCGCGAAACCACGGAACGCATTGCCCGCGAAAAGCCGGATTGCCTGTTACTTATCGACTACCCCGGCTTCAACCAGCGCCTTGCGGAGAGAGTGCGCCAAGTATCCCCGGGTACCAAGATAGCCTATTTTATTGCCCCCATGGTGTGGGCCTGGCACAAGGAGCGAGTACCCAAATTGGCTCGCGTGCTGGATTTGATGCTCTGCACCTTCCCCTTCGAAAAACCCATTTTCGAAGCTGCCGGCCTGCGCACAGAGTTTGTGGGTCACCCCCTGGTGGACGACATCTTGGAAACCCGCCGTACAGGCGTGCGGGAGAAAGGCCTTATCGGCCTCTTCCCCGGCAGCCGTAACCGAGAGGTAGAGCGCATCTTCCCCATCTTCATCCAAGTGGTGAAAGCCCTGCACACCCTCCACCCGGAATGGCGCTTTGAAACCTCCGCCAGCTCCGAAAAACTGGCCGCAACCATGCGCCGCATGGCTGCGGAAGCCCACATGCCCGCCGAACTTATTAACATTTGTCCCGGCAGCTACCATGACCTTATGGACCGCGCGGAAGCCGCTCTTGTTACCTCCGGCACCGCCACGCTGGAAGCCGCCATACACGAGCTTCCTTTTGCCCTTGTATACCGCGTGGCATGGGGTACTTACCTCATGGGGCGCCTCCTGCTCACCATCAAATACATCGGCATGGTCAATATCTTGGTGGACCGCCCCGTTACCCGCGAACTCATCCAGCAGGATTTCAACGTGGAAAACTGCATTGCGGAGCTTGAACGCCTCATCACCCCGGAAACCCGTGCCAAAGTGCAGGCAGAGATGGCCGCCTCCGTGGCCACCCTCGGCAGCGGCGGCGCCGCCACCAAAGCCGCAGAAGCCATCCTCTCCCTCCTCCCGCAGGATTGATTAAGAATTTATGCTATCGAAATTGCAATGATTGAAAATGGAATAGGCGGTGCCAATACAAGAACAGGTCTCATCTTTGAGGGTAAAACGGATTTGCGAAGCTTTTTGAACAAACAAAAAGGGTATTCTTGCCCGGATAATGATTTGGGATGGGTTGATGTACGATATAATAATGAATGGGTTGCTTCAATCTTTAAAAAGCATGCTTTTTACCGTTTCCTTGACTACCGTGAGGTGGAATATAAGAATATACTTTCCAAGAAATTATTACCCGATGATGCAATTTATGTAGTTGTTAATAACACTTTTTTCATCATTGAGTGTAAGTTTCAAAAAACGAGTGGTTCTGTGGACGAGAAGTTGCAAACCTGTGATTTTAAGAGAAGGCAATATAGAAAGTTGCTTGCTCCGCTAAATATGGAGGTTGAGTATATATATCTACTCAACGATTGGTTCAGACATCCTGCATACAGGGATGTTTTGGATTATATCATATCCGTGGGTTGCTCATTTTATTTTAACTATATTCCATTGAGCAGGCTTGGATTACCCGTTCCGTATTGATAGAGGTTACAAGTTCGCCAAGTCTTTGATTTTAGCTCGGTAATATTGGCGTTTTTCTGCATCGTTGAGTTCCAATCTGCGGGCTTTCGCCATATGGAGGTATTGTTTCTCGATGTCGAAACCGAGAAAGCGACGATTAATCAGATTCGCTGCAATCCCTGTAGTTCCACTTCCACAGAAAGGATCGAGAACCCACGCATTCGTTGGAGTAGAGGCTAAGATGATGCGAGTGAGGAGGGATAAGGGTTTCTGAGTGGGGTGTTTTCCACATGATTTTTCCCATGGTGCAATGCTCGGCAAGTGCCATACGTCTGTCATCTGTTTGTTTCCATTGATTTTACGCATCAGTTCATAGTCGAAATAATGCGGTTTTTTGTGATGTTTTCGAGCCCAAATGACAAACTCTGAGGAATAGGTGAAAAACCTGCACGATATGTTGGGCGGAGGGTTTGTTTTCACCCAGGTGACAATATTGAGAATTTTGAATCTTAATTTGGTCAATATACCAGCAATGCTGAAAATATTATGATAAGTGCCGGATATCCATATGGTGCCGTTGTCTGCTAGTTTTTCACGGCAAGCGGACAGCCACCTCATATTGAATGTGTTGATATATTCCGGGCTATCTGCTTTATCCCATTCTCCCTTGTCAACGCAGACTATCTTCCCGGATTGGCAGCTTATTCCTCCATTGCTCAAAAAATAGGGAGGATCGGCGAAAATACAATCAAATTCGAAATTAAATTGCCGCAGTAATTCAGCACAATCTCCGTGTATTAATGTGTAATCCTGCTCCTTGGATTTAAAATAAGAGTTTAGCATATCGGAGAATCATTTGCAGTCAACTCTCTAGTGGGAGTTCTGCGAAGTCCTTGATGGCATCCTTGTAGCTGCGAACAAGAATTTCTGTCAATTTACCTCGTTTAGTTGCATTTGCATTGATGCATCGAGATGCCCAAACTCTTTCAATGGAATAGGCGGCATAAAGCTCATCGAAGAATGAGTCACAAACATCCTTGCCTCGCCCATCTGAATTACTGAGCATGAAATATGCTCCAGCTCGATGAATGCGGTCACAAAACTGTTTAAGGCGGATTTGCGCAGAGTCGTTGAAATCTTCCTTGCTGTAATTGTTGAAACTGGATGTGTTACTTAGGGGGCGATAGGGAGGGTCAAAATAGAACAAGGTTTTTCCCTTGATCTTTTTGAAGGTTTCCTCGAAGTCCCCGTTCATGATTTCAACGTTTTTTAGGAGTTCGCTATCTGCATAAATAACCTCTTCATTAAAAAATGAGGGACTTTCGTATTTACCGAAGGGAACGTTGAATCCTCCCTTCTTGTTGACTCGGTATAGCCCATTAAAGCATGTTCGGTTCAAAAAGAAGAATAATACAGTATTGTCAAGTTTGCTCAACGATTTTGTGTTAAACTGTTCTCGTATGCGATAATATAATTCTTTGCGTAATTTTTCGTTTGATAGACTATCGTATTCTTGTTGAAGGGAGCGAAGATGAGTGATTAGTTCGTGCGGTCTATCACGTACTATTTCATAGCATGTAGTTAAATCTGTATTAATGTCGTTGATGACTGCTTTCCGGATGTTGGGGTAGTTGCTGAGCAGGTGAAACAGCATGGCACCACCGCCGATGAATGGCTCAATGTAGGTGACATCGTCCCACTGCCGGAAATTGAGCGGCAGCAAGTCGTCTAATTGACTAATCAACTGGCTTTTGCCTCCGACCCATTTGATGAATGGTTTTGCATTTGGCATATTTCGTCGTGGAGCATGAGCGTTAGTGCATGCTCAGCAAATGAAGTTTAGCAAAAAGATAGCCGTGTTCAAGTCTTTATCGCATTTCGGAGTAGTTTCTGCCGGCGGATAGGAGTTGACCCGCAGGGCAAGCTCTGGTAAAATGCAGCCATGGATTTATCTGCCTTCCGCGAAGAGTACCTGAAGGATACCCTGCACCGCAGGGATTTGGCGGCTACACCATTTGAGCAATTCGACCGCTGGTTCAAGCAGGCTTTGGAATCCGGCATCCCGGAGCCGAATGCCATGAGCATTGCCACCTGCACCCCGCAGGGAATGCCCTCGCTGCGTACGGTGCTGCTTAAGTATTACGATGACCGGGGCTATGTATTTTTTACGAATTATACCAGCCGCAAAGCGCGGGAGATAGAGGCCAACCCGGAGATGTGCATGCTGCTTCCCTGGGTCACCTTGGAACGCCAGATTATCGTGTACGGCCGCGCGGAGAAGATAAGCCGTGCGGAAACTCTGCGATACTTTCTTACCCGCCCGCACGAATCCCAGCTAGGGGCGTGGGTTTCGCACCAGAGCCAGGTGATTTCCACGCGCAAGCTGCTTATGATGAAACTTCAGGAGCTGAAACATAAGTTTGCGGAAGGGCAGGTACCCTTGCCGGATTTCTGGGGGGGATACCGCATTGTGCCGCACCATATGGAATTTTGGCAGGGCGGCCCCGGCCGCGTTCACGACCGCTTTATGTACACCCGGCAGGAGGATGGCTTCTGGGGTATTGAGCGTTTGCAACCCTGAGACTCCCCCCCCCCTCTCCTCTATGCCCATTACTATCCCATCGTATGCCCTCGCTGTGGTTGAGCGCTTGGAGCGTTACGGCTTCGAGGCGTATGTGGTGGGTGGGTGCGTGCGCGATTCCCTCATGGGGAGAGAGCCGCAGGATTGGGATGTGTGTACCAATGCACTGCCGGAGGAGGTACTGCGCGTATTCCGCCGCTTTCACGTCATCAAAACCGGCTTGCAGCACGGCACCGTCACCGTAATGAGCGAGCAGCAGCCCGTGGAAGTAACCACCTATCGCGTGGACGGGGAGTATACTGATAACCGCCACCCGGATGCCGTGCAATTTGTCTCCCGGGTGGAGGAGGACCTTTCCCGCCGGGATTTTACCATAAACGCCATGGCATACAGCCCCACACGAGGGCTGGTGGATGCCTTTGATGGCCGGCAGGATTTGGCCGCCGGGCTCATCCGCTGCGTGGGCGAGGCGGATGCCCGATTCAACGAAGATGGCTTGCGGCTGCTGCGGGCATTGCGTTTTGCATCCCGCTTTGGGTTTGGCATCGAGCGGGAAACGGCCTTTGCCATTCACCGCAACCGCCACCTGCTGGAGAACGTGAGTGCGGAGCGCATTTTCAAGGAACTCAAGGGAATTTTGGCAGGGGAGGGCATTGCCCAGATGATGTTGGCCTTCCCGGATGTCTTTTCCGTCATCATCCCGGAGCTGGCTCCCTGTATAGGTTTTCAGCAGTGCAACCCGCACCATTGCTACGATGTGTGGACGCATTTGGCCCATGCCGTGCAGGCTGCTCCTGCCGGGGACGATGTACTGCGGCTCACCCTGTTGCTGCACGATGTGCAGAAACCTGCCTGCTTCCGCATGGGGGAGGATGGGCGCGGGCATTTCCGGGGGCATGCCGCTGCCGGGGCGGAGGTGGCGCGTACCGTGTTGCGGCGCCTTAAGAGCGATAACGCCACCATGGAGGATGTGGTGGCTCTTGTGCGGGTGCATGATGATGCCATGCCCACCACTCCGGCCGGCATGCGGCGGCTGGTGGGGCGTTTGGGCTTGCAGAACGTGCAGCGCCTTTTGCTGGTGAAACGGGCGGATTGCACGGCGCAATCATCCTACAAACAGGAGGAGAAATTCCGCCTGCTGCGGGAATCTCACCTGCTGCTGGAGGAAGTGCTGGAAGCAGCCCCGGCATTCACAATTAAGGATTTGAGCATCAATGGCCGGGATTTGATGCAGCTGGGCATGCAGCCCGGCCCGGCCATGCGAAATATACTGGAGCGTTTGCTGGCCGAGGTGCAGGAGGAAACCCTGCCCAATACCCGCGATGCTCTTCTTCCCCAAGCCCGGAAATACCTCTCTGCCGATGAATCCTCTCTTTGAAAAAGAAGTACTGCGCCCTAAGGTGTTAGCATCACCCTATCCTCGCATCTGCGCCTTATTGCTGAGCCTGTTTATCTTCCTCGGAATGGGCGGGCTGCATCGCATCTACGTCGGCCGGAGAATCTCCGGCCTGCTGCAGCTCGTTACCTGCGGCGGCTTTTTCATATGGCAGGGCATGGATATGGTGCGCATCCTGCTTTGTTTATTCCGGGATAAGGAAGGGCGCATTCTGGTCTGAGCCCCTAGCGCACCAGCACCCCGGGTTCCCCGCTCATTCCCGTGGCGGAAATCGGGCGCACGGCAATGCGGTCCAGCGTTTGCTCCACTTGGCGGGGCAGGGTAACGCCATAGCAATTTCCCGGCAGAACATGCATGGTGAACCAGCGCCCGCGGCTCCCCACCTGCACCACCCATTTGCGGGCACTGCCATCCCCTCTCCAGCTTAGGCGGCAGCCCTCCGCCGTGTAGGCGGCGGATACTCCCGGGCGAGCCGGGCGGGAGGAACCGCACCAAGGCATGGGCGGCGGCACTGCCAGAGTGGGGTACATTTGTTGCAGCACTCGCTGCACGCCGCCCCGGTTTGTGCCCAAGGATTTCCAGCTCCAGAAGAGCTGCCCGCTGCTCTGGCGTGCCAGCTTGCGGGAAAAAGCAATTTGGCTGCCTATTTCGGAAGCCGGGCGCCCGGGGTCCTCCTTACTGTCGATACGCACCGAGGCAATCCCCGGCCACACCGGGCGGGAGGGATTCACACCGCTCCACCATTCCATAAGCGCCGGGAAACTCTGCGGCCCCTTGCAGCGCCAGTACAGCTGGGGTGCCAAATAATCCACCCAGCCGCGCTCCAACCACTTGCGGGCATCGCAAGCCAGATGCTCGTAAGCATTCACCCCTGCCTCCACCTCGGCGGGGTAGCCCGGCTGCCAAATGCCGAAAGGGCTAATCCCCACACGCACCCACGGTTTAAGCGCCTTCACCTGGCGGTACAAACTTTGCACAAAAGAATCAATCGCCGCCCGGCGCTGGGCAGGCGTGCAGCCATCTGCCACATTGTGGTGGGGCGGGTAGGGGTAAAAATAATCGTCCAGATGCACACCATCCACATCGTAGCGGCGCACCACATCCGTCACCACCCCCAGCACATGCTGCTGCGCGGCTTTGCTGGAGGGATTCAGCATCGTTGTACTGCCGGCTTTAAGCAGCTTGTGGCGGCCGGAGCGTGCCACATGCCCGCGCCCCACGGGCTTGTTACTCACCGTGGCGCGGAAGGGGTTAAACCATGCATGGATTTCGATGCCGCGCTTGTGCGCCTCCGCAATGGCAAAGGCCAGCGGGTCGTACCCCGGGTGCGCACCCGTCCCGGAGAGCCACGCACTCCATGGCTCCAAACGGGAAGCATACACGGCATCCGAATTAGGCCGCACCTGTAATACCAAGGCATTGAGCCGCAGGCGATCCGCCTCTTGTATGATTTGCAACAGCTCCGCTTTTTGCTGCTCGGCGGATAAGCCGGCCCGCGAGGGCCAATCCAAATTAAACACCGTGGCTACCCAAGCCGCGCGGAACTCCCGCACCGGCTCCGGCACCGGGGCTCCCGCCTGCTGCCACCCCGGCAGGGGCAGTGCCGCCAGCAGCGGAAGCAACACAACACAAAGCACAAATCGAATCACCCCGCCAGCATACCCCATCCCAAGCCCCCGCGCAAGGCTGATGTCTGACTTCTCCTGCGTACAAGAAAGAATTCAGTCATCACCCTTGCGCGCAGGGAAGGAATGCGGTACACTGGCGGAAACTATGCCGGAACACCCCTTTCTCGATGATACGCAGCTGCCTGCCTGGTCTCAAATGAGCCCGGAAAAAGCACGCACGGATATACGCCTGGCCATCACCCGCGCCCAAGAGGCATTGGAAGCCATTTGCACCGTGCAGGAACCGAATTACCAAAACACCTTTGCCGCCTTGGAAGCAGCCCCGGCAGAGTTGATGCGCGGCTGGCAGCGCCTGAACCACCTGCGCTCCGTGATGGATTCCCCGGAACTGCGCGAAGTTATCAACGAACTCATGCCGGAAGTCGTCATGTTCTCCAGCAGCATGACCCTCAACCCCCGCCTGTACGCCGTACTTCGCAAAGCGGCGCAAGCCCCCTTCGTGCAAGAGCTGGATGCCGTACGCCGCCGCTTTGTGCAGGAAACGCTGGAGGATTTCCGCGAGAGCGGTGCCGAGCTGCCCGAGGAGAAAAAACAGCGTTACGCCGAATTATCCGCCGAGCTGGCCATGCTCTCCCAGCAGTTCGGAGAAAAAGTACTGGATTCCACCAACGCCTGGGAATACATCACCCCGGATGCTGCTGAGCTGGCCGGCCTGCCGGATTCCGCCCGCGAAGCCGCCCGGCTGGATGCCCTGGCACACGGCCATGGCTCGGAAACCGCCCCGCAGTGGCGCTTCTCCCTGCAATTTACCAGCGTGCAGCCCGTACTTACCTTTGCGGAAAACCCCGCCCTGCGGGAGCGCGTGTGGAGAGCCATGAACAGCAAAGGCACAGGAGAATACGATACCTCCGCCATCATCAACTCCCTCCTCACCCTCCGGGCGGAAAAAGCCGCCCTGCTGGGTTACGAATGCTATGCCGACTATGCCACCTCCCGCCGCATGGCCGGCAGCGGGCAGAACGCCTTGGACTTCATCGACCGCCTGCATGAGCAGGTACGCCCCGCCTACTTGGAGGAAATGGAAACCCTGCGCCGCTTTGCGGAGGAGCAATCGGGCAGTCCCATGCCGGTGCTGGAGCCATGGTCCGTGGCCTACTGGAGCGAGAAACGCCGCAAGACCCTGTACGATTTTGATACGGAGGAACTGCGCCCCTACTTCTCCATGGAGAAAGTATTGCAGGGCATGTTCTCCATATACGCCGGGCTGTATGGCATCCGCTTTACGGAGCAGCCCACCGCCTGCCTTCGCCCCGGAGAGAGCCTCCCGGAAGGCTGCGTGGAAACCTGGCACCCGGAGGTTAAATTCTACCTCGTACACGATGCGGAAAGCGGGGAACACCTCGGCTCCTTCTATACCGATTGGCACCCCCGAGAGGAAAAGCGCGCCGGCGCATGGATGGATGCCCTCTCCACCGGTCTCCCCCCCCATGGGACCACCCCGCGCATACCGCATCTGGCCCTCATGTGCGGAAACATGAGCAAACCCACCGCAGATAAACCCGCCCTGCTTACCCATATGGAGGTGGAAACCGTGTTCCACGAATTCGGCCACCTCCTGCACCAAGTGCTGAGCAACGTGCCGGTGCGTGCCTTGGGCGGCTGCAACGTGGCATGGGACTTCGTGGAACTGCCCAGCCAAATCAACGAAAACTGGACCTGGGAACGCGAGGCCTTGGACCGCTACGCCTGCCACTGGCAAAGCGGAGCCACCCTCCCCGAGGCATTGAAGGATAAAATGCTTGCCGCGCGCAATTACGGCGCCGCCTCCTTCTTTATGCGCCAGCTCAGCTTCGGTAAAATAGACTTGGAGCTGCACACCCACACCGCCCGATACCTGAACCGCGATGTAGAAGAAACGGACCGCGCCATCCTGGCCGATTACCGCGTACCCATGAGCGAGCAGGGCAACAGCGTACTGCGCGCCTTCTCCCACATTTTTGATGGCGGCTACGAATCCGGCTATTACTCCTACAAATGGGCCGAAGTGCTGGAGGCCGATGCCTTCTCCCGCTTTGCCGCAGAGGGTATCTTTAACCCCGCCACCGGGCGCGATTTCCGCCGCTGCATCCTCTCCCAAGGAAACAGCCGCCCCGCTGCCGAGCTGTACCGCGATTTCATGCACCGCGCCCCGGATACCACCGCCTTGCTGCGCCGCTGCGGCATCCTGTAACCCCGCCCGGCACCCCCTCCTCAAAAAAATCGGCACGCCCCGCCACTGCGCAGGGCGTGCCGATTATACCATATAGAGAAACAACTCAGGGCATCTTCGGCCAGCCCAAGCACTGGTGTACCACCACGAGGTGGTCCGCCGGCAAATGCAGCGCCTGCGCCAAAGCCGGTGCATCAATCATCGCCCGCACCACGCAGGATAACCCCCGCCATGTGGCATACAAATACACATTCTGGTAAGCAGAGCCCACATGGCACAGCCCCCCGCGGTCATCCCGCACCGCATACAGCAAATGCACCGGAGCATTCGGCACAAAATCCTGCCGCGTGCAAAGCGGAATCAAATTCTCCCCCGTCACCTTCACCAGTCGGTGCAGCTCCCCCTCGTAGCGCCACGCCCCCTCCGGCGTAAGCAAGTACAACTGCATATTCTGCAAATTGCGGGAAGTAGGAATAGTGCGCTTCCCATGGCTGTTCTGCCCCCAGGCCACCCACAAAATCTCCCCCAGCAGCTGCTCCTCCACCGCGCGCCCCGCATCAAAATCCCGGGAAGAATGGCGCGTGGCAATCGCCTCCATCAGCGGCATTCCCCCTGCCTGCACAGGCGCCGGCAGCTCCCGCACCTCGCCCCCTTGAATGGGCGCTAATCCCATGGCCAGTAGCCCCATCAGCATCTGCATCCGTTTCATCATCCCTGCATTCTAGCAGCTTCCTCCCCATTGAAAAGAAAAATCCGCCCTCCCTGCATAAAAAAACTTTTTTAGAAATAGTCCAAATAAAAACACTATCCGGCACGGAACAGACTTGCATAAGCGGGGGATAGCTGGTAGAATGGGCTGCCTTGCAAGCAGTATCACCCTACCAGAATCCCCTCTGGCCGGATGCCGAGTGGGATGTTTCCGGCGCGTTCGTGAACGACCGCGAGCTGGTGGCCTTTTTTGATTTCTGCAAGCACCTGCTGGGCTTCGAGCCATACCACATCGTGCATGGTTCCCCACTGTGCGTATGGAACTCCGGGCGAGTACTCAAACACCTCCTGCGCGAGGCGGAGGAAGTCCGCACCGCCGGGCTGGAGTACGAGAAACGCAGCATAGCCGTCTACCTCACCTTCACGAACCTCCTCCTCAAGGAAGAGCATTTGAGCGACAGCTTCTCCAATGCCATCTGCACCTTCTTCTCCCGCCACAATCCCACCGGGAGAAACGCCGTCATCCTGGCAAGCGACCTCCTGCGCGACCACCTGCGCCGCGAATTCCCCACCCTGCGCCTCATCTCCTCCATCCTCAAAATCACCAACGGCGGCGGCAAAGGCAAACCGGATGCGTACCGCCGCCTGGCAGAGCAGTACGACGAAGTAATGGTACACCCGGACGACGTGCTGAATTACCCCCTTCTGGAACAATTGGAAGAGAAAGAACGCTATATCCTGCTGGTGAATGAGTATTGCATCCGCGACTGCCCGCTCCGCGCCTTCCATTACACCTCCCTCTCCCACTCTGCACTCAACTTCATGGGCTACAACGACGAGGGATTCATCCGGCGCCAATCCACCAACGGCTGCCAAGACCTCGGCACCCTGCTGCACCACCCCACCAAGAACGTGCTGGCCCTCAACACCCCGGAAATCCGCCGCCTGCGCGAACTGGGATTCCGCCATTTCAAACTCCAAGGCCGCGGCCATGCCAACGCTTCCTCCATCCTCTTCGATTTGCTGCGCCTGGCTCTTCGGGCGGATACCCCGGAAGAAAACGCCATGCACCGCTTAGGGCAAATCTTCTGGGAATCCCTGCTGCCCCCCACCTCCCGCTCATGACTGCCCCCGCCGAACCCCTTGCCCCCCGTCTCCCGGATTACCTGCCCGGCGCCTGCTGGACAGTGGGCGGCGGCCTGCGCTTTGATCGCGGCGTCCGAACCATAGCCTCCTTCCTGGGAAAAATCTCCGGCGCCGGCTTGGATAGAGTGCAAGCCGTGGCACCCTGTGCATGGTCTCTGGATTGGTATGTGCAGCGCCGCCCGCCGGCATACAGCGATATATGCGAAGCCTTCGAAGCCTATGCCCGCATGGGAATGGGCGTCATCCTCGTGTTCGATAACCCGTGGATTCCGCAGGAAAGCATGGCGGACCCCTACGGCCTCTCCCTGGTGCAGGAACTGTACAAGCGCGACCGCATCCGCAAAAACGCCGTTTGCGTAGCCTCCGATGCCCTGGCAGAGCAACTGCGCGCCGCCTGCCCGCAGCTCCCCATCTACTGCCACGAAAACCGCCTCGTCGCAGAGCAGGGGCGCCGCAGCCCCCGGCTGTACAACAGCCTTCTCACCCGCTATCGGCGCATCACCCTGCACCCGGCGGATGCCGCCCGCCCGGCCATCCTCTCCGCCTTGGAAGACCCCGCCCGCATCGACATCGTCGTGAACGATTCCTGCCTCCGCACCTGCCCGGTGCGCCGGGAACACCTGCAACTCCTCTCCGCCCTGCGCCGCTCCCCGTACGATACCACCCTCATGGCACAGCGGGCCTCCCTCATCGCCCGCACCGCCTGCATGAGCCCGCCGCCACCCGGCCGGCTCGCACAGAACATCAGCTGCAACATCCCCCGCAGCGAACTGGCACAACTGCACGCCGCCGGATTCCGCAGCTACATCATCCAGAGCCAGCTCTTCCGCAACGAGATGACCCTCCTTTGGGACATCCTCCAATGCCGCCTCCCCCACACCCCGGAGCAGAGCAATAAAATGGCACTCATAGCCAACTCCGCCATGGCCGAATTCGGCAAACCGGCCGGAGAACTCCCCAGCGGCCTCCGCCAATTCTCCTTTTCCGATATAGAATAATCCCCCCCACCACCAACCATGAAACACCTGCCTGTATTTACATCCGAATCCGTAGGCGAGGGGCACCCCGACAAAGTAGCCGACCTCATCTCCGATGCCATCCTGGATGCCTGCCTGGAGCAAGACCCCGCCAGCCGTGTGGCCTGCGAAACCCTGGTGAAAGATAGCCACGTTATCCTGGCCGGGGAAATTACCACCACCGCCGCGCCGGATTACGAACGCATCGTGCGCGATACCATCCGCTCCATCGGCTACCGTACCCCGGCGGACGATGCCCTCTTCAACGCAGAAAGCGTTACCATCCTCAACCTCCTCTCCACCCAGAGCCCGGATATCGCCCAAGGCGTGGATGCCCGCGCCGCAGATGGCAAGGACGGTGCAGAGCAGGGCGCCGGCGACCAGGGAATCATGTTCGGCTATGCCTCCAACGAAACCCCGGAGCTTATGCCCGCCCCCGTCATGTTCTCCCACCGCATCATGCAGGAACTGGCGCGCGTGCGCCACAGCGGGGAAATCCCCTGGCTCCGCCCGGATAGCAAAAGCCAGGTAGCCGTGGAATACGGCCCCGATGGCCGCCCCTCCCGCATCCTCAACGTCGTCCTCAGCACCCAGCATACGGACGATGCGGACAACGCCACCATCCGCACCTTCTGCACGGAACTCATCCGCCGCGTCCTTCCCGCAGAACTCCTCACCCCCCAAACCGAATTCTTTATTAACCCCACCGGCCGCTTCGTCGTCGGCGGCCCCCATGGGGACTCCGGCCTCACCGGCCGTAAAATCATCGTCGATACCTACGGCGGCATGGGGCGCCACGGCGGCGGTGCCTTCTCCGGCAAGGATTGCAGCAAGGTGGACCGCTCCGGCGCGTACATGTGCCGCTGGGTGGCCAAGCATGTGGTCGCCGCCGGCCTGGCAGACCGCTGCGAACTCCAAGTAGCCTATGCCATCGGCAAAGCGGACCCCGTCTCCATCCTTGTGGATGCCCAATCCGCAGGAGAACTCCCCATCCCCGAGCAGGAAATCATCGCGCGCATCAACCGCGCCTTCTCCTTCAAACCGGCGGATATGGAGCAAGCCCTCGGCCTCCGCCGCCCTATCTTCCGCCGCACCACAAACTACGGCCACTTCACCAAGGCGGACCTCCCCTGGGAGCAGCTGGACCCCGCCCGCCTGGCTATCCTGCGCGGCGAATAAACAGCCCCGGCACCCCTTCCCGCAGCGGGTGGCACCCCTTTCCCGGTGCCACCCGCCGCTTTTTTTCGAGCTGCTTGCCCTCCCTTTTGGGGGGGGCGAATTAGCAAATTTTGCAGCATTAATCAAGAAAAACTGCATTTTCCTGTCAAAATCTGCTAAAATGCCCTCCCGCGCAGAGAAAGAAAAACCTTATAGCTTGCTACCGGCAGGCGAGCCGCCGCCGCCGCTTCCGAAGTTTTAATACCGTATCTTGAGCAGATTTGCCACTTCCTCAAAATAGTGAGCCGACCACAACCGCAGGGAATCTCGATTGCGCAGGAAAGGGCTCACATCTTCCACTGCGGATTTGAAGTTTGTGCGCTGTATTTTTTCATGCAGGAGTTGCCGGAAAGATTCCGGGGTGAGGGCATTTTCCGCCAAAGAACCGAACTGGTATGCCCTATGGCAAAAATGCCGGAAATCCAGTTCCACCCCCTTGCGTACATACCACTCAAAATCGTACCAATCCCTTCCTTTCACCCGGTTTTTCCATGCGCGGAACAGCAGAGCATGCATTTTACCTGCAAATAAGCATGGAAGGTCAAAACAACGCGTAAAAAAGGAACGCGGTTGCAGCAGAAGCTTATCTTCCGTGGTGAATCTAAGAGGCGGATTAGTGTCTACCTCCAGTTTGATATTCACCTTGCGCCCCCTCTCCAGAGATAGATTGAAAAGCATGGTATCTCCCTTTAAGAAAGCGGATTGGATAGCACTCTGCTTCGTCTTCTTTTTCAAGCTAATGTGAATGCTTTGCCCCATGGAGGCAAATTCCTCCCCGATGCAGGAAAGGTAAGGGTGGAAATCAAAATCCGGCCGGGGAACCAGCAGAGAAAAATCCATATCTTCGGAAAAACGCTCCAACCCGTGAAACATGCGCAGGCATGTACCCCCGTAAAATGCTGCTTTCTCGAAAAATCCGGCGCGCTCCAATCCGCACAGGGCAACCTGTTGCATCACCTCCCGGAGAGCGTTGAGCTTATCCTCTACTGTTTTGCTGTTGTATGCGGACAGCATCTCATCAAAAACGTTCATGGCGCAGCATTTGCTCTAAATGGTATAAATCCTTCTTCTTTTTATCCGTCAACTCGGCCAATTTTTGAATCAAATCGGCATCCCAAGCCGCAACTGCACTCATATCCGCCCGCAGGTATACCTCCAGATATTCCCTTGCTGCCTTTGCGGATTGCAACCTCAGTCCCGGAGTTGCCAGAATGAGATCACATATAGCCTTCTCTTCCTTTGCCTCCATATAATGGAGCCCCTGAGGGGTCTGCCCCAGTGAAACCCCTTCCGGATAATAGGCGGCCGGCACACGTATATATTCGTACCGTCCCGTAGCATTTTCATAAACGCGCCCTCGCTTCAGCGTGGAAGAGCGTATGCTATATACCCGCTCCGGAATGATGCCCCGCGAGGCCAATACACTCTCATACGACACATAAGAGGGAGCTAATAGATGGTTTGCGATAATTGCCTGTGAGTATTCCTCCGGTGTGCATAAATACAGATTCCGGCGCAGAGAAACCAGCTCCCCCTTCTGCCGCAGGAGGGAAATGTGTGCCTGCGGTGCTCGTTGCCGCATATGTGCCTTGAGCACCCCCGTACTTATCGGTACACATCCATACTCCTTTCTTAGTTCCTTATTCATTGCCATACCCTCCGCTCTTCAGAAAAATAGCAAATTTTGCAGCCTTAATCAAGAAAAACTGCATTTTCTTGTCAAAATCTGCTAAAACGCCCTCCCGCGCAGAGAAAGAAACGAGCTGCCCCGTGTGCGGAGCAGCTCGTAAAGGGAAAAAGCGTTGCAGTTTTTATCAGCGGCGACGGCGAGCAGCCAGACCGGCCAGAGCCAGCAGGCTCAGCGTAGCCGT
>CAYSYD010000034.1:0-19396 GCA_964435145.1 uncultured Akkermansia sp. | reverse complement strand
TCATTGTATCGAGCCAGACCGGACATAAACACCAGCAAATCTGAAACAGACCCTAAAAGAAACGATTTAAACAAAAAAAGCTGGACATCGCATTTGAAATGCGATATACCCATACATGCTCGAATGAGCATTCGGCTCGTTTTTCTTTGGGTGCCGGGGGAACCGCAGTAGTGCAGGGCTCTTTGCCGTAAAGATGGAACGCTGCTAAGTCCCTATGCTAAATCGATATCGTTTATATGAAAAGTAAATTCATGGGCTGGAAAGCCAATGGTTACGTCAAGACGTTTTACTTCTTCTGGCTTCCCATCAAGAGGAAGGTGAAGACGGAGTCCAGCGTGCTCTCGGAGTTTGAGAAAATCAAGACGTCATACTTGCCTGCCATGGCTACGCACCCGGAGGTTTTTGGTAAGTACAAGGGGGTTATGCAGGGAAAGATGTAGTGATTATTGCTTGTGGCCCCACTTTGGATAAATATACACCTATTCCGGGTGCTATCCATATAGGTGTAAACAGAGCCTTCCTGAGCAAGCATGTGGAGCTGGATTATCTGGTGATGATTGACGGGCATCCGCATTTGGATGAGAGTCAGCTCATCAACTACCGCCCCGGTAAATGCCGCAAGCTGTTTGGTATGCACCCCACCGACCAGCGCATTAGTGAGACTCTGTGTAAGGCTTGCGATGCGGAGCGCTTCTATCTGGAGCTTGTTTCTCCTTTCAATCAGGGTAAACGTTTACCTTTTGATTTGGCTCATATGCCCATGCGTGTATCGGCTTCCGTGGTGTCCTCCGCTGTGCAATTTGCTTTGTGGTGCCATCCCCGCCGCCTGTATCTGGTGGGCTGCGATTGCGCTAATAATGGTTACCATGCAGGGGATAAGGGACCTGTGGCTCAGAATCTTTGCGTGGGGGATATGTACCCGGAATGGCAGCGCCTCGGCGAATTTGCCAAGGAGATGTACCCGGATACGGAGCTTATTTCCATTAACCCCGTGGGCTTGCGCGGCTTGTTTAAAGATATGAGGATGGAAAACGGTGAACTTTCCGATTTGCCGCCTCTTTCCTGATTCGCGCCTCACTGAATTATTTTTTTCTCAAAATCATACATCAACTTATATACACTATGTTTACAGATAAAACCATCCTCATTACAGGCGGTACAGGTTCCTTCGGTAAGAAGTTTACAAAAACCGTGCTGGAGCAGTATCCCGGCGTCAGGAAAATCATCATTTATTCTCGTGATGAATTTAAGCAGTTCCTGATGTCGAACATGCCCGAATTCAAGGCGCATGCCGAGAAGTTACGCTTCTTCATTGGCGATGTGCGCGATAAGGAACGCCTCAACATGGCAATGGAGCATGTGGATTACGTGGTGCATGCCGCAGCTCTTAAGCAGGTGCCGGCTTGTGAGTATAACCCCTTCGAGGCTATTAAGACGAATGTGCTGGGCGGGCAGAATGTGATTGATGCCTGCTTGGCTAACAATGTGGAAAAAGTAGTGGCTCTTTCTACGGATAAAGCCAGTTCCCCGGTAAACCTGTACGGAGCTACGAAACTCTGCTCCGATAAGCTTTTCATCGCTGCCAATGGTTACAGCGGCTCCAAGCGTACGACGTTCTCCGTGGTGCGCTATGGCAACGTGGCGGGGTCTCGCGGTTCGGTGATTCCTTTCTTCAAGCGCTTGGTGGCAGAGGGTGCCACGAGCCTGCCCATTACGGACATGACGATGACTCGCTTTTGGCTGAAGCTGGAAAGTGCCGTGTGGATGGTGCTGAATGCTTTTGAAAAGATGCGTGGCGGTGAGCTTTATGTGAAGAAGATTCCCTCCATGCGTATGCCGGAACTGGCAGAGGCCGTGTCCCCCGGCATTGCCGTGCATGAAGTGGGCATTCGCCCGGGTGAGAAGATTCACGAGCAGATGATTTCCGTGGAGGATGCCCGCAATACTCTCGAGTTCGATGGTTACTATGTGGTGCAACCCACGGCGGAATGGTGGAAAGCTCGTGCGGAAGGCCTTGGCGGTAAATCTTTGCCGGAGGGCTTCTCCTACGATTCCGGCACCAATACGGAATGGCTGAGCGTGGAGGATATGAAACATCTTATCGCTGACTTAGATGCAGAATAAAATCTATAATTATGGTCGCCAGCTCATCGATGAGGCCGATTTTCAGGCCGTGCAAGGCGTGCTGGAAAGCGATTACCTGACTTGCGGCCCCAAGGTGCGCGAGTTCGAACAGGCTATCTGCGATTATACCGGTGCCAAATACTGCGTTGCCGTGGCAAATGCCACGGCGGGGCTGCACATCGCCGCACTTGCCGCCGGCCTGAAAGCCGGAGACGAGGCCATTACCTCCCCCATTACCTTCCTTTCCTCCTCGAACTGCATCTGCTTCACAGGGGCAACTCCCGTGTTCGCGGATATTGACGAGACTACGGCAAACATTGACCCGGAGGAAATTAAAAAGCATATTACGGATAAGACAAAGGTGCTTATCCCCGTGCATTTCGCCGGGCAGAGTTGCGATATGGAGGCCATTGCCGCCATTGCTAAGGAACATGGCCTGATGGTGATTGAAGATGCCGCCCATGCCATAGGCTCTGATTACAAGGATACCAAGGTGGGCTCCTGCAAATACTCGGATATGACGGTATTTTCCTTCCACCCGGTGAAAACGGTAACCACGGGGGAGGGCGGAGCTGTTACCACGAACAGCAAGGAACTTTATGACCTCCTTTGCGCTTTGCGGGGGCACGGCATGCACAAGGATGGCGAGATGGCTACCACCTGGGAGTACGAAATGCGTGAGTTAGGGTATAATTACCGCATGACGGAAATGCAGGCTGCCCTCGGCATTACTCAGCTGCAAAAGCTGTCCTTCTTCAAACAGCGCCGCCGGGAGATTGTAGCTGCTTATAACGAGCAGCTAGGCTTGCCCCATTTGGCAGAAAAGGATTTTTCCGATGCCTGCTTCCACTTGTACCCCATATTGGTGGAGGATCGCCGCGGGTACTATTTCCGCGCCAAGGAAAAGGGGTTGAATCTTCAGGTTCATTACATCCCCGTGCATACCCAACCGTACTATGCCCGCTATGGCTACAAAGCCGGGGATTACCCCAAGGCGGAGGCTTATTATGCTAAATGTATCTCTCTGCCGCTTTATCCCGCTCTTACGGAGGAAGATGTGCAGGAGATTATCCGCCGTCTCAAAGAACTATAATTCGCTATCATCCATGGGTACCATTGCCATCATCACTGCCCGGGGAGGCTCCAAGCGCATCCCCCGCAAAAACATTAAGGAGTTTATGGGGAAACCCATGCTGGCTTATGCCATTGAATCCGCCCTCTCTTCCGGTATCTTTGATGAGGTAATGGTGTCCACGGATGATGAGGAGATTGCTGCCATTGCCCGCCGATACGGAGCCAATGTTCCCTTCTTGCGCTCTGAAAAGACAGCTAACGATTTCGCCACTACTTACGATGTGCTGGAGGAGGTTGTGCTGGAATACCGCAAGCAAGGGGTAGAGTATGATAACTTGTGCTGCATTTATCCCTGTGTTCCCTTCCTTACAGGGGAAATTTTGCGGAATGCAAGCCATGCCAAGAACGAAAAAGGAGCGGCCGCCCTTATGCCTGTGGTGCGTTATTCCTTTCCAATTCAGAGAGCCGTGCGTGTGAACGAAGAGGGATGGCTGGAATACAGGGAGCCGATAAATGCTTCCAAACGCTCGCAGGATTTGGAACCAAGCTACCACGATGTGGGTATGTTTTACATGGTCGATACCCAAGTGCTGCTTGAGACAAAGACGCTTGTTCCCGCCCGTACGCTACTCTTCGAAATGGATGAATGCTGTGTGCAGGATATCGATACGGATGAGGACTGGAAATTAGCGGAGCTGAAGTACAAAGTACAACATGTGGAGTAACCGGATATGCCCCCGTACCGTATTGGTTTAAAACTCTGGTCCATTAACACGGATTACTACTTCGAGGAAGCTCGCAGGCTGTATAGCGAGGGAGTGTACGATTATATCGAGTTGTACGTGGTTCCCGGTTCCTTGTCCTTCCTCCCGCAGTGGGGAAGTTTGGATATTCCCTATATTATTCACCACCCTCATTTTGCCCATGGCTTTAATTTAGCCAAGGCGGAGAAAGAAAAAACAAATAGGGAAATCTATGGGGAAGTAAAACAATTTGCAGATGCTCTGCGCGCTCCCCATATTATCTTCCATGGTGGTATAGATGGTTGCGTAGAGGAAACGGCTCGCCAGCTCGCAGCACTGGAGGAAGCTCGCGCGCTGATTGAAAATAAACCCTTCGTAGCGCTTCCCAACCGTATGGGGGGAGAGTTCTGTCGCGGTGCCACGCCGGAGGAGTTGCAGCACATCATTTCTACCGCTAAGTGCGGATTTTGTTTCGATGTGGGGCATGCTGTTTGCGCTGCGAATTCCCTGCTAAGGGAACCCTATGCTTACTTGCAGGAACTAAATGCCTTGCGCCCGCAAATGTATCACCTCTCGGATGTGGCAGATATGAGTTCTCCTTACGATGCCCATCCCCATTTGGGTACGGGGAAATTGGATATTGCCAGATTGAAAAAGGAACTGTTCGTTCCCGGGGCAACGATTTCCGTGGAAACGAACAAAAATAGTAAAACGGAATTGAACGATTTTAAGGAAGATTGCCTGTGGCTGAGACGCTGTTGATAAGACCTGCTGCATTGGAGGATGCGGAGAAAGTCTTCCAATTGTCGAACGACCCGGTTGTGCGTGCCTGTTCTATTCAGAATCGCCCGATTGTGTGGGATTCTCATTTGAGATGGTTTCGGGAAGCTCTTTCCAATCCTAACCTTCACTTTTTTATCATCGAATCGGAATCCGGGCAGTTTGTGGCTCAGGTTCGTTTCCTCAAGGAGGATTGTGCATGGGTTACGAGTATCAGCATTCATGCAGATTTTCGGGGAAGAAAACTCGGGGATAGGATATTGAAGCTTGCTATGGCTCAAATGCCCCGGGAACCTCTCCTCGCTTGGGTGAAGGTGTCAAATATCCCATCTCGGCGGCTTTTTGAGAAAGCCGGGTATTCTTATTCCGGTACGGATGTGATAGGAGAAGAAACGTATCGAATCTACCGCTATGAACCATAAGATATACATTATCGCAGAAATGTCGGCCAACCATTGTGGTGATAGGGAATTGGCCAAGAAAATCATTGCTGCTGCAAAGACTGCGGGTGCCGATGCGGTCAAAATCCAGACGTATACGGCAGATACCATTACAATTGATTGCCGGAATGAGGAGTTTCTGATTCGGGATGAAGAGAACTTATGGAATGGAGAAAATCTCCATTCCCTATACAAAAGAGCCTATACTCCGTGGGAGTGGCAAGGGGAGTTGAAGGCATATGCAGATGAAATAGGTATCGATTTCTTCTCTACGCCGTTTGATTTCTCGGCGGTGGATTTCTTGGAGAGCATAGGGAACCCGGTATACAAGATTGCCAGTTTTGAGGCATTTGATTATCCTCTTATCAGGTACGCTGCATCGAAGGGCAAACCGATGCTCATTTCAACGGGGATTTCCTTGCTGGAGGAGATTCAGGAAGCTGTGGATGCTTGCCACTCCGTAGGAAATAAGGATGTGACGCTGCTGAAATGTACCTCCGCTTATCCGGCTAAGCTGGAGGATATGAATTTGCTGACTATCCGAGATATGATAGAGCGGTTTGCCCCTCAAGGGGTAAAGATAGGCTTGTCGGATCATTCCATGAGTTTGATTCCTCCTGTGGCTGCTGTTTCCTTGGGCGCGAGGGTCATCGAAAAGCATTTTACCTTGGACCGGGCACTTGGTGGGGCGGATTGCGGTTTCTCATTAAACCCGCAGGAGTTTGCGGAAATGGTGCAGGCGGTTCGGGAGACGGAGAAGGCCTTGGGTGGTGTTTCCTACCAAGTGAACGAGAGAAATCGCCGATTTGCCCGTTCTCTCTATGTGGTGAAGGATATACGAAAGGGGGAAGCAATTTGCCCGGAGAATGTTCGTTCAATACGCCCTTCCAATGGTTTGCATCCCCGCTACTACGATGCCATTATGGGGCGGAAGGCGAAACAGGATTTGCCCTTTGGTACGCCCATGAGCCTGAATTTCCTGGAATAATTCCCGGAATGTGAGGGAAGATAAAAAAAACTTGCAATGAGTACGTTTTGCGGTATAATGCGGAACGTACTCTAACGCATTGTTGCCTATGAATGCTCTGCAACTTTTATTGAATAGCACTCGCTTTGATTTGGTGATGAAGTACGCCTGTGCTGCACACCGGGATAGCAAGTCTTCCTTTTACAAGGAGATGTTCTTAGCCCAGCATGCCATTCTTTCCCCCGGAGAGGAAGGAGAGGCTGCATGGCCGGAATTTTTAAACGTGTGCCGCCGTGTGCAGGCGGAAGGTGTGCCAGCGGGGGTGATTACCGTGGGCCGCAATGGCGAGGTGGTGGATGGTGCGGCCGAGCTGGCATGCGCTGCTCTTTTTGGGCAGGAAGTAGAGGTGCATGAGGTGCAGGAATCCGTGGATTACCATTTCCAATGGTTTTTGGAGCATGGTTTGGACCGCTTGTATGCGGATTATACGGCGATTGAGTATGTGCGCCTGCAGCCTTCGGCTCACGTGGTTAACCTTCATTCCCGTGTGGATTCCGTACACGATGGGGATGTGGAGACCATTCTCCGCAAGCATGGAATGTTATACTATAAAAAACCGGTGGCCCTTTCTGCGGATGGTTATGCCAACATAAAGAAAATATCCTACGGCACTTTCTGGGACCGACCGCTCTGGATTGGTAATGCGGATGATAGCTTTGCCGGTAGCCGCCGCCATGCTCAGTGCAGCATCGGGGTAGCTCCCCTCCGTGCCTATGTGTTTGTGTGCGATGATTCGACAAATACGGCTCGCACAGCCAAGGAGGAGGTGCGCCGCCTCTTTATGGGGGGAAATTGCATCCATATCAATGATAGGCACCCGGAGGCTGTGCGCCTGGCGGAGACGTATTATAATGATAATTCTCTGGAGTTAATCAATGCCCGCCCGGTGGCCCATGTGGATGAGGCGATGGATACAGAGCTAAAAGCAGTTTCCGCCGCTGCGGAAACTGCCGGTATTGCCCCGCTTTCCTTTTGTGGAATGGGAGAGGCTACTCTGCGTGTGGTGAATGCGGCTTCCTCCCCGCAGTTGGTGTATCCCTGTGTTGTTGATGCGGATACGAAGCCCGAATTACCCTTAACTTCTCCGCTTTCACCTCTGCCGGAGAACCGGGGGCTGACTGTGGCCGATTTGGTACATCATCCCCGTTATTACGGTTTCCATGGGGGATTTAAGTTTGTTGCTTTGTCTGTATTAGAGCAATGGGCGGAATCCCCTGCCGATGTTCAGCTTGTTCGTCGGCGCGCGACTCGGGATAGCGCCCGGGGCTTTTTCCGAAAGGTTGAGAAAATTGGCTGCCGCCAGATGGTCTTTGCCGGTAAATTCCGGTTTTGCTACAAAAAACGCAAAAAGTAAACTGAAAGGCACCATCCCATGGAGGAGATGGTGCCTTTCTTCTTACGAAGCGGACGGGGCTCGAACCCGCGACCTCAGCCGTGACAGGGCTGCGCTCTAACCAAACTGAGCTACCGCTCCGTGTCCTGCGGACGGGCGGATTATAACGGCGGATGCTTCCGTAGGCAAGTTTTTTTTTGCGGCAAATTTGCACTTTTTCTTCTTTTGCCGCATGGGGGCCGGGCTCTTTGCCTTTCATGCGCATGCGGAAGTGCTTGGTTTTTATTTTTTTGCTTGCATTCTGAATGCCCTATGTTAGACTGGCAGAGTATTGCAAGGGATGCTTTTTTTTGAGTGCCCCTTCTTAGCTCCTTTAACTCTCACGTTTATGAAATTACATCTCCCTAAAACGCTTCGTTGTGCCCTCCTTGCATGCATTACCGCTGTGGCGGCTTTTTCTACCACGCTTGCCACGGCGGCGGAGGTGACTCTCTCAACAACTCCGGAATACGGGGGAACTCAAGGTGGTCGTTATGCTGGGGTGGTGTTTACGCTGGGTGCGACTGCATCGGAACGCTTTGATGTAACGGGAGGTTCTCTGTCTGAACAGGTAACGCTGAATTCTATTGCTCTGCAGGAGCGCGCTAATTATGATTTTGCGGAGGGGCGTGTTCTTTACATTACCAATGCCGATAACATTTTTCTTGGATTCTCGGATGTGTATACCAAGGAGGAAGGCAGTGATATCGCTGAGTTCTCTTTCTCCGATGCCATTACGCTGAATGCGGCGGATACTTACTATGCTTATGTATGGGATGGTAATAGCTCGGATTCGGATTCCTGGGTGGCCGGGGAAACGGTTGTTGCAGCCGGAAAGTTTAACAGCGAGCAACTGGCGGCTGCCGGTGGTAGCCTCTCGGCGGATACTGCCGGAAACTGGGGGTTCCTGAATGCACAAAAATCTATAACAGCCACGGGATATGTTCCGGTGATGTCTATTTCCGTCAGCTCTGCTTCCGAGGAGCCTGCAACGCCCGCTCCATCCATGACGTCGTATTACTGGGAAGGAAGTTCCGGTGCGTTCTGGAATAGTGATTCCTGGACGGAGGAGGATGGCGCGAGTGGCACGACCGGGCTGCGCCCCACGGCAGAATCCAAGGTGGTGTTCTCTCACAACGAAGGCTCCCCCCATAGCATTGTTGCTAACATGCCGCAGTCTGTGGGTGCTGCGGATTTCATTGGCGGCAGTTACCGGATTTACGAGAGCTCCGGCAATGGCGGGCACTTAACTTGCACCGGCGATGTGAGCTTGTCGGAAGGAGCATCCCTCTTGCTGGATGTCAAGCTCACTGCGGCTAATGTCAATATGGCGGAGGCTACGTCCTTGGTCCTCAATGATACGGTAACCATTAGCGGCAAGATTAACATTCAGGGCGCAAATACGGCGATTTCTCTGGCTTCGAATGTGACCATGGCTGCGGCTCAGTTGGATACCACGGCAGATGGTGCCTCCTTAAGCCTCTCCGGTGCCGGTACTTATGATTTGGCCAATGCGAATAATCTGGGCACCGGGGTCTCCCTCGCGGAAACCTGGACCGGTTTGGTGAAGTTGACCGGCACCGCCCTTACCGGACAGAGCTTGGATGCTTTCGGCAATGCTGCCTCTACCGTGGAGTTTTGCGGCGTGAGCGGCTATCTTAGCACAGACTCTGCTGTTTATGAATCTAACTTGGTGCTGACGAATGGTGAGTCCGGTACTGCTTTTGACCTCGATAACGGAAACAACGGGGATACTCGCACCTTTAACGGCTCCGTTTCCGGCAAGGGTATCCTGAAGCGTAGCTCCTATCGCGGCTCGAAACAAACGCTCATCTTTAACGGCGATGTTTCCGGCTGGACGGGCTCTCTGGAGCATGCTGCGGATGCGGCCACATGCGGCGGTAATAAGGTGGAAACTCATGTGACCTTTAGCGGCTCCTCCGCCATCAATGTCAGCCTGAGCAATACAGGGCAGGGAGAATTCCATGTAACTCTGGACGACAGTTCCATGGCCACCCCTGCCACGGTGACCGTTTCTAAGGATATTACGGCTACTTCCCTTTCGGTAACAGAGGGTACCACCGTGGTGCTGGGTGGCGCCACAACGGTGACCACGCTGACGGGTGCTACCGGCAGCAGCATTAACGCAGCGGGGGCTCTTACCCTGAATGGAGCCGGCACGGTGGATTCGCTCACCGCTGCTGATTTGACACTGGCTTCCACGCTGGAGGCCGGAGAGCTGGCACTGAATGGCTCCCTCACTCTGGGAGATGCTGCCTCCATTACCGCAGATAGCCTCACCTCCACAGGTTTGGATATTGCACTCACTCTCGGTACGGAAAAGGGCAGCCGCGACCTCATTACCCTGACTGCTGCTGCCACGGATATTGCCCTGACCCTCAACGGACAGGCAAGCGGCATTATTTCCAACGACGGCACCCTTCGCTACGATTTGCAGTGGAACGAGGCAGGTACGGTTCTCAGCCTTGTCACCTCCGGCACACAGAATGGTTATGTAGGTGGCGAAGGCTCTTGGGCGGATGATGCCATGTGGTCCGGCGGGGAAACTCCCGCTGCTGATGGCGAAGCCGTATTTGTTACGGCTGCGGATTCCATCGTTAGCTTGGAGGGAGACCAAACGGCCGGCACGCTCCTCGTCAACACGAATGCAGATGACCTCACCCAACTCAATACCACGACACTGACGGATGGTTCTCTTACTGCCGATAGCGTGAGCATCGAATCCGGCAAACTGGTAGTGGATGATACAGCCACGCTGGAAGTGAGCCGCTTGGAGGGCTCCTCCTCTGCTGTACTGGGCGGTACTGTTTCTGTGACGGGTAACGGCGGTTATTACAAGGGCATGTACGATGATGCTACGGTGAACATGCTGGGCGGTACGCAAACCTTGGTACCCTCTGCCGGCTTATCGATTACCGGCACCGGTGGCACGGCCATTCTTGCCATGGGCTCCGCAGCCGTGGTGTCCCCGCAGGCTGCTACCCAGTACCGGGACATCCGGAAGATTGATACTGATAATGTGAACGTGGTGATGGAGCGCCCGGAAGGTGTGGCACTCAACCTGCTGGAGGCATCCTCCATGCGCGGTGGTTCGTTGGAAATTCAGTTATCGCTGGAGGAGTTTGCCTCCGGCACTGCGGAGCTGATTACGGGAGAAACGCTGCGCTTGGACGGTACAACGGTATACGTCACCACTGGCGTGTCAGCTGATTCCATGGTGCTGGAAAACGCGCCGGACACCCTTGGCTATGCCACAATCGCCCCCGTGGGTGCGCTGGACATACAGTTCGACTCCGCAGCCTTTGCTAAGTACTACTCCGATGTTGTGGCCGAGGACGGCATGATTAAGCTGGTGCGCAACACCTCTTATGTGACCGATTCCGTGCAGACCACCAGTAGCAATGGTGCCGCCGGTGCCGCCCTGTTGCAGGATGCTTTTAATACGCTGAATCCTCAGGGCCGTGCCGCAGAATATGCCGACTTGGCTACCGCCTTGACGGCTGTGGATAACGGTGCCGTATCGGACACTGCCGCCGCAGCCTTGGCCGGTGCCTCCACTGCTGCACTGGGTATGGCTGTTTCCAATGATTTGGAACGCCAGCTGCGCGCTATTCGTAATCGTACCACCACTATGGGCGTGGACCAGACCGTATGGAACGAGGACTTGCCCTACCTGAACGCCTGGATTAATGCAGAAGGCGATTTCGCAGAGCTGGATGCGGAAAATCGCTCCACCTCCGGTTACGAGATGACCAGCTGGGGCGGTACCGTCGGCTTCGATGTCGATATCACCCCCGAGTTCTGCGCCGGCTTGGCTCTTACGGCCATGTACGGTGATTACAAGGTGCAGGGTCCGGATCGCGCCGAAGGCGATGTGAACACCTACTACGTATCCGCCTTTGCTCGCTATGCCGCCAGTGCATGGACGCACACCTTCGTCATGACTGCCGGTTTGGCGGATACGGACATTGAGCGTACAGTGCAGCTGGGCAACGCCTCTTACACCGCACAGGGGGATACAACCGGCTTCTCCTTCGGCGCCATGTATGAAGTAGGTCGCGTCATCGCCATGAACGAGGATGCCTCCGCCTGCTTCCAGCCCATCTTTAATGTGGCCCTGCGCTACGTTTCCATGGATGGCTACGCCGAAAGCGGCAGCGATGCAGCCCTTGCCGTAGATAGCCAGGATGTAACCACTGTTACCGCCGGCCTTGGTGCCCGCTTGCAGGCTGTGGTGGGCGAGAGCGTGTACAACCGCTCTTCCATTCTGGAGCTGCGTGCCATGCTGAAGGCCGATGCCGGCGACCGCAGTGCGGATAGCACCGTGGGGCTGGTGAATGGCAACACCACTGCCACCGTGGAAGGCTCTGAATCCAGCGTGCTGGGCGTGGAACTTGGTGCCGGACTCACCATCCCCATGGGCATGGAAAGCGGCTCCATCTTCATGGATGTATCTGCTGAGCTTCGCTCCGGCTACACCAATGCGAACGCCACCGTGGGTTACAGAATCAACTTCTAATCCCCCCCCCCCCCCTTATCTTCGGATACTGAATCCCCCCATGGTGCGCGAGTACCATGGGGGATTTTCTTTCCGGGTGCAGGGAGGAGGCTGATTATTTATCCGCCCGCAGGAGGGTGACAACGCCAATAGTGCGTACCCCGGGAACCCTGCGGAGCTGGTGGGCACAGGCGCGTATGGTGGAACCGGTGGTGAATACATCGTCCAGCAGGATGATATTCTCCGGGAGACTACACTTCCCCTGAGCATAGGCGGGCTTTAGCCGGTATGCTTTGTACGCATTTTTCTGGCGCTCCCTCGCATTGAGGTAGGTTTGGGATTCCGCCTCAGTAGGGCAGCGGAGCAGGGGTTGGAGCATGGGAATCCCCAGTGCTTTCCCCAGAAAAACAGCCAGCTCTTCGCTCTGGTTGTAGCCCCGCCGGAAAAGACG
This sequence comes from uncultured Akkermansia sp., assembly GCA_964435145.1. Lineage (GTDB taxonomy): Bacteria > Verrucomicrobiota > Verrucomicrobiia > Verrucomicrobiales > Akkermansiaceae > Akkermansia. The sequence goes on along the minus strand of CAYSYD010000034.1, from coordinate 6,866 downwards.
CTCGTGGGCAATCGGAATGGGAACCAGTGCCGGAGAACTTAAATCCCGGAGTTGGGGTGTTTCCTCCCACAGGGGAAGCAACATCTCCGCCAAGGGGCGTGCCAAATGCCGAGCTTGGTGGTATTTGAGGGCATGGACAAGGTGCATGCTTTGTTCATTACGGCTCAACAGCTGGCGAGCAAAGGAAAAAGGCCGCGGTTTGCGCGCGCACTGCGGACAGTGGTGGGGGTATTGCCATGCACCCGGTATGCCGGCACCGCAGTACAGGCATATGGGCCGCGGAATGCGCGGAAGCGCGGCGCGGCATTCTGCGCAAAGCGTGCTGCTACCCGTTTTGCCACACAGTTCGCAGGTGTTCGGGAACAACCAGCTGAGCATGACCGGGATGCAATAGTGTACGAGCCTCAGCGGCGGTGGCGGGAAATGAATTCCTTTGCGGCATTTTGGTAAGCCAAAGAAGCTGTGCCGTAAGGATCATGCTCCATGATGGTCTTGCAGAAGCTGGGAGCCTCCCCCACGCGAACGGAACGGGGAATTATGGTGCTGTACATCTTATCCGGCAAATTGGCGCGTACTTGGGAAATAACCTCGTTAGCCAATTTCGTGTTGTTGTACATGGTCATGAGTACACCCTCATGCCGCAGATTGGGATTCGCTCCGCTGGTCCGAATTTGCTCCATGACGTATAGGATTTTGGAAAGACCATCCAAGCTGAGGAACTCGCACTGCATGGGAGTAAGCACCTCATCGCAAGCACAGAGCGCAGAAGTCATCAACACCCCCAGAGAAGGCGGCGTATCCAGAAAAACATAATCGTAAAAATCACTATCGCGCAGACCTGCCATGGCATCGCGCATGCAGGAAAGATGCGTACCATTCACAGTAAGCTCCACCTCCACGCCGGAGAGGTCCATATGTGCCGGGATGATGGAAAGATTACGGCGGTGTGCCGGGCGGATGAGATCCTCCAGCAGTTTTTGCCCAAGCAAGGCCGGGTACAGGCTGCCCTCGCATTCCGCCTCCACGCCGAGAGTGGCACTGGCATTGGCCTGCGAATCCATGTCAATAAGCAGCACACGCTTACCGCGTGCTGCCAGAGCGGCAGAGAGGTTGACGGCGGTGGTGGTTTTACCCACGCCCCCTTTCTGGTTGGCGATGGCGATGACTTTCACGCGGGGGATTTTACCCGATGAAGTTCCATATATCAAGCCGTATTTTGTTGGCAGACACGGAGAAGTATGCTATGCTTCCGCCATGCAGAGAACAGAGTTGATTGCCGCCGCCAAAACCCTGAGCGCAGAAATGGATGCCCTTGATTTTGCAGCCCCTGTGGCTTATACCTATAACCCGCTGGATTACGCATGGGCAGGGCACGAAGCCTATATACAGCGCTTTGGCTCCGGGCAAAAAGATGTACTGTACCTGGGGATGAATCCCGGTCCCTTCGGCATGGCGCAAACCGGCGTACCCTTCGGAGAAATTGCCGCAGTAACACTCTGGATGGGAATTGCAGCCTCCGTGGGGCAGCCCGCCGCCACACACCCCAAACGCCCGGTGCAGGGTTTTTCCTGCCCGCGTTCGGAGGTGAGCGGCCGCCGCCTTTGGGGGCTCTTCGAGGAACTGTACGGCACAGCAGAGCAGTTTTTTGCCCATGCGTACGTGGCAAACTACTGCCCCCTCATCTGGATGGGAGAGAGCGGGGCAAACATCACCCCCACCCAGCTGCCCAAAGAGCAAGTAGCGCGCATCGATGCCGCCTGCCGGCGCCACCTCGTGCGATTGATAGAAGTACTGCAACCGCGCTGTTTGGTGGGAGTGGGCGCATATGCCCTGCAACAGCTGCAAACAGCCGCCGCCGCACTGCCGGAGCGTGAATTCGTACTGGGCACCATCCTGCACCCCAGCCCGGCCAGCCCGGTGGCGAACAAACACTGGCCGGAGCGCCCCCGCCGGCAGGTACTGGAAATCCTCACCCGTGCAAACCTGCCATTACCGCCGCTTGCCTAGCGAATAATGCTGCCCAGCGTATCCCCCATGTGCGCATAAGTCTCCGTGCAGCGAGCCGTATTCTCCAGAATATCTGCTGCCAGTTGCACACGCCCGGGTTCAAAAAACGTCATCACCGTAGAACCGCCAAAGGCAAAGTAACCCTGCTCATCCCCCTTGCTCATGGGACTGCCGGGCGCATAAGTCTGGAAAATAGCCCCCACGCCCGTGGCCCCCACCGCAAGAGACACCACATCCCCCACCGCCGTATTGCGAATGAGCGTGCGCTCCCGCTTATTCGTCCACAGCCAGGAAAGCTGCTGCCGCAAACAGTATGGCGACACACTCGCCAGCGGCCCGGGAATACGGATGGCCGCCTCCGGGGTGCCCCCGGTGCAGAAATGGAAACGGTGGTAATCCACCGGGCAAAGCCGGGAAAGTACAATCGTGCCGTGGGCATACTTCTCTGCCAATTCGGCACTCCCCAGCAGCGCCGGCAAATCGAAACTCTGCCCCTTAACAAACACATTGCGAATCTCTGCGGCATCCTGCCACCCGCTATGGCGCCCATCCGCCGGAAGCGCCACCTCATTCTCCGCGCACAGCGGGCGCGCGCCGGGTTTTAACTCCCGGTAGAAAAACTCATTAAAACTGCGGAAAGACTCCAAAGGCAAAGCCGCCTCCTCCATATTGATACCATATTGGCGGACAAATTCCGCAAGCCCCTTGGCACTCCTGCGCGTGTTTTTTTGCCAGCCCATTATACGGGAAACAAAAGCCCTCTTGAGTAACACATGCAGACTAACCTTCCCCGGTGTCGTGCCATATATCCACCGCATCGCGGCTTCTCCCAGCACCTTTTCCTGCTCTATCTGCCCTGTGTACCTGTTGTAATAGTGGATGCCTTGAGTCTGTGCCATAGCGTTCTCCCTGCATCCTAACACATGGCACCTCGATTAGCAAGCAAACAGTTCTCGGGGCGACAGGATTCGAACCTGCGACATCCAGCTCCCAAAGCTGGCGCTCTACCAGGCTGAGCTACGCCCCGTTGATGAAGAGCAAAAAAATCGGGAAATCAGGGTAAAAAAATAATGGCTCGGGACGGGATCGAACCGCCGACACGCGGATTTTCAATCCGCTGCTCTACCAACTGAGCTACCGAGCCATTCTGCAAGCCCGTCTTAGACGGGGTGCGGGCGCATTATACACCAGCCGCTCACGGTTTGCAAGCCGAAAATTGAATTTTTTGTGATTTTTTATTACCGCTTCGATACAATATTTCGCAACACGCTGACAGGCTGACGTTAGCGAGCATTCTGCAATTGAGACAGCAAGGCGCGCAATGAATCGGCCCGGTAAGCCGCACGGGAAAAATCACTACTTTCGGTCATGCGGTTGGGGATAGCCACGCAGGGGATGCCGGCATTCCGGGCAGCGATGGTGCCGTTCTCCGAGTCCTCGATGATGAGGCAGTCGGCATGCGGAAGATTGAGGCACCGGCGGGCGGCCTCGAACAGCGCAGGATTCGGTTTGACGGCATATCCATCTGTGCGGGTGAATACACCGGCGAAGCGGTCGTAGATGCCGAGTTTCTCCAGCCAGCCCTGCACCCAGCGCCGGGAGGAGGAGGAAGCCACGGTGAGGCCGATGCCCTGCCCCGCGCACCAATCCAGCAGCTCTGCCGCACCATCCATGAGCCCCATGCGCTCCAGATCAGCCTCCAGCATGGCCTGTCGGGCAGGCGTTTCTACCTCCCAGTCATACTGCTTGCCGGTGAGTTTTTCGAGGTGGGCTGCGGGATCCCAATGGGAATAGCCGGCGCCCAGGCAGGGCGCGTATGTGGAGATGGAGATTTCCTGCCCCTCGCGGGCATAGAGATGCACCCAGGACTGGTAGATGGCCCACTCGGTATCGACGAGCACGCCATCGAAATCAAAGATTATGCCCTTGGGACGCCGCATGAGCCGGGAATCAGAGTTCGCCCTTGAATTTGGCTTTCAGCCATTCCTTGAAGGAGCGGTGCGCCAGATTCACGCGGAACAGGTAGATGGCAATGGCTATGTAGATGAAGTTCGTAATCCATGCGCTCAGCCAGGCCTGAATGATGCGCACCTCACCCAGTGAGGGGAATACGCGGTAGAAGAAGAGCATGAGCGCAGCCAGCAGCACGGCTATGCCGATTCCCTTCATGGTACCGCGGCGCTGGAACGTCACCGAACTGGGAATTGCCAGCAGAACCAGCACCATGCAGGAGAAGATGCGCGCTATGCGCACGTGCCATTCCGTGCGTTTCTTGCTGCGGTCCTCGCGAGAGCCGGCACCGGAGGATATGTACTCATACAGCGCGGAAGTGCCCATGGAATCGATTCGCCCGCTCTGGCTGGGGCTGATGATCTGGTATGGTTTTTCCTCAAAATCCATGGTCACGGTCCTGGCATAGGCATCATTCCTGGGGCGCACACCGGGAGCCGCCAGTTCGCGCACATAGACGTCATCCAGGGTCCAGGTGGAATCTTCCTTGTTCCATGTGGCCCTGGCTGCGCGGTACTGTTTGAGCAGCTTGCCACGTTTCTGCGGATCAAACTGGTCGATGCTCACCCCAATCATGGGGTCACCGGGGCTGGTGATGAGAGCCGGATGCTGGATGCGCCAGATGCGGGCCGTTGCATCGCTCCGGTATACGATGGATTTGGGCGTGCCGTCCGCATTCTTGTTTTTCTTCATCACGATTTCACGGTACATAGAGCCGCTGGGCGCCCAGTGGAAACCGCAGATACCATAGGCCAGCGACACGAGGGAAGCCATGAGGAAGATGGGGAGGCAAAGGCGCAGCAGCGAGCGGCCGGACTGCAGCATGCCGGTGATTTCACTGCCGCCGCAGAGCTTGCTCAGGCACCAGAGAGTGCCCATGAGCAGGGTATAGGGCAGAATCTGGTACAGGAACATGGGCAGCTGCGTGCCATAGAAATGCAGGGCCTGCACCACCGGGTCGTCGAAACGGGAGCGGAAGCGCTCCATGTTGTCCGTGAAATCTGCCAGGATGTAGATGAGCAGCATAATCATCGTACACATGAGGAAGTACGAGATGAAGTTGCGGGTCATGTAGCGATCCATAGTGCCCATGAAGGCGTACATTACAGCCCCCACAAAAGGCAGGAAGCACAGCAGCCCCAGCAGAATGGGGCGGCAGAGCTGCTCGATGGGATAGGTCTCCGGCATGCCGGGCACCTCCCATTTCATCTGCTCCAACTCGATGGGCACCAGATAAAGCGCCAGCAGCGAGCCGAGGATGAACAGGATTACAGCGGGAAGAGAGTTTCGAATGTTGGACATGGAGAGAGAATTGGTTCCGATAAATGAAGATTTATAAGCCCTTTCCGAGGCGTTCCGCCAGATACTCCGGCAGACCGACACTCAGCACGGCCTGCTGCGCTCCGGCCACGTCATACTCCACGCGCCGCAGCGTGACAGTGGCTGCATCGGGGTCATATATGGCATAACTGGCGCGGGGGTCGCCGTCACGCGGTTGCCCCACTGAACCGACATTGATGAAATACTTGCGCCCCGGTTCCAGCTGCACCACGGTCTGGCCTTCCACAATGAGCTGCTGCCAGTATTCCGGCAGTTCAATGGCATGGCGGCCATCCCAGGTAAAGACCCGCGGCTGGTGGGTATGCCCGTGGAAACAGAGCGGCAGGAACTGGCGCTGGAAATTGCAGGTGGCATCGTTCGCATTCAGGATGTAATTCCACGCCTGAGGCTGATCCAGGCAGGAGTGCACCATGGCAAACTTCGAGCGTTCGATGCGCTGCAGCGGCAGGCGGCGCAACCAGGTGAGGCTGTCCTCATCCAGACAGCTTGCATTCCATTCCATGGCAGCGCGGGCAACGGGGTTCATCCGCCCCTCGATGCTGCGGCGCATTTCCGGATCCTTCAGCAGCTGGGCGAAGTACACAACCTCATCATCATGATTCCCCTTCACCACCGGGCAGCCCAGTGCGCGGATTTCATTCACACACTCCTGAGGGTAGGCATTGTAACCCACTACATCTCCCAGGCAGACCACACCACCGCATTGCTCACACTGGTAATCCGCCATGACAGCATAGAGCGCATGCAGGTTCGAGTGAATATCGCTGATGATTGCCGTTTTCGCCATAGGTAACTAGTAGTTTATACCATAAAGCGCAATTTTCCGCAAGCCCCGAATTCACTCCTACGCGCGTATTTTCACTCCGGCTTCCTGTTCCCTGATTTCCTGAGTCAGTTTCATGGCGCAGAAATCCGGGCCGCACATGGAGCAGAAATGGGCAGATTTGGCGCTGGCATGCGGCAGGGTCACATCGTGATACGCGCGGGCGCGGTGCGGGTCGAGCGAGAGGTTGAACTGGTCCTCCCAGCGGAACTCAAAGCGGGCCTTGGCCAGCGCGTTATCGCGTAGCTGGGCACCGGGGTGGCCTTTGGCAAGGTCTGCGGCGTGGGCAGCCAGTTTGTAAGTAACCACGCCCTCGCGCACGTCTTCCTTATCCGGCAGGCCGAGGTGTTCCTTGCGGGTCACATAGCAGAGCATGGCGCAGCCCCGCTGGGCAATCTGAGCACCGCCCAGCGCACCGGTGATGTGGTCATAGCCGGGCGCAATATCCGTGGCCAGCGGGCCCAGGGTGTAGAAAGGAGCCTCGTAACACCACTCCAGCTGCTTGCGCATATTCTCGGGCACCAGGTGCAGCGGCACATGGCCGGGGCCTTCGTTCATGACCTGCACCCCTTTATCCCAGGCGCGGCGGGTGAGCTCGCCCTGCACCTCCAGCTCCGCCAGCTGGGCAAAGTCATTGGCATCCGCAATGGAGCCGGGGCGCAACCCGTCGCCAATGGAAATGGCC
>CAYSYD010000033.1:0-19545 GCA_964435145.1 uncultured Akkermansia sp. | reverse complement strand
GTTACCATTTGGACCACTTCCGCAGTTATACGGCGCTGCAATATGAGGTGGGGCACCGGGATGCTTCCCTGCTGCGGACGCGCTATGTGGATTTGCAGGGGGTGGAGGCTGCGGCGGGGTTTTGGACTTAATGGGAGGCTACCACGCCATCTCGTATAATGAGGGTGCGGTCTCCGCGGGCGGCGATGGAGGCATCGTGCGTAACGGTGACGAGGGTGCGGTTGCCTTCCTCGGCCAATTCGAAGAGGAGGTCCAGGATTTGTCCGCCGTTGCGGGAGTCGAGGTTGCCGGTGGGTTCATCGGCAAAGATGATGGCGGGGTCGTGTGCAAGGGCTCGGGCAATGGCCACGCGTTGCTGTTCTCCGCCGGAGAGTTCGTTGGGGAGGTGATCCATGCGGTCGGCAAGGCCGACACGTTCGAGGAGGTAGCGCACGCGTTCCGTGGCTTCCCGCCCGGCGATGGCGGTGGCAAGGGAAGCGTTCTCCAGAGCGGTAAGCTCCGGCATGAGCATGTAGTTCTGGAAGATGAAGCCCATGAGACGGTTGCGGAAGAGGGCGCGGGCGCGAAGGGAGAGGGCGTAGATATCTGTTTCCTCGATGATGACTTTTCCCAGCTGCGGGGCTTCCAGCCCTGCGAGGGTGTACATAAGGGTGGTTTTGCCGGCACCGCTGGGGCCGCAAAGGAATACTTTTTCGCCACGGGTAATATGCAAATCGAGGCCGTGGAGGACTTCTATTTGCTTTTTACCGATGGTGTAATGGCGGTGGAGGTTTTCTGCCCTAATCATGAGCGGGAGAGTTCGATGTTATCGATGAGGCGGACTTCGCCGAACCAAGCGGCAAGGGCTAAGAGAGCCAAGCGGTTCTCATCCGTAATGGGGCCAAGGGTGGCGGCATCCACCAGTTCCGCATAGTCCACGCGCACGCCGGGAATGGCACTCAAGGTAGCTTTAACGGCAGCACAAATATCCCCGGGGGCATCTCCGGCCGCATAGGCGGCGCGGGCAGCCAAAAGGCTGCGGCGAATGGCCGGGGCGGCCGCGCGATGCTCCGGGCTGAGGCGGACGTTGCGGCTGGAAAGTGCGAGTCCATCGGCCTCGCGCACGATTTCTGCCCCATGAAGGGTGATGGGGATATCGAGGTCGCGCACCATGCGGCGCAGGATGGCCAGCTGCTGGTAGTCTTTCTTGCCGAAGATGGCATCCGTGGGCTGCACGAGGTTGAAGAGTTTGCAGACGACAAGGCACACGCCGGCGAAATGACCGGGGCGGCTGGCGCCGCAAAGCACGGTGGAGAGGCAGGTTTCCTCCATAGCCATGGAGCGGTCCTTGCTGTACATGTGCCCGGGGGTGGGCATAAAGACGAGGTCCACGCCGCAGGACTCGCATACATGGAGGTCCTGCCGGGGGGTTTGGGGATAGGCGGCAAGGTCGCCGGCGTTATCAAACTGTACGGGATTGAGGAAGATGCTGGCCACCACGGTACCCTCGGTTCCCGCAAGACGGCGAGCTTGGCGCAGGAGGGAGGCATGACCCTCGTGCAGAGCACCCATGGTGGGTACGAGTACCACCGGGCCGCAGGCACGCAGGGGTGCAAGCATGGAGCGTAATTCTTCCTTGGTGTAAGCAGTCTGCATGGGTGGGATTCTACCACAATCCCCCCGCAGGTACAACCCGGATGACAGGAATGTGACAAAGGATGTGCGCCGGAGGGTTGAGAAAAGTTTGAAATGGCACTTGGCAAGGGGGGCGTGAGTGTGGTAGCATAAGGCACATGAATAAGTTTCTCCTTCTTTTAATGATGGGGCTGCTGTCCCTTTTCCCGGCGGCAGCTCAGATGCCGGGGCTGCTGATGGGGATTCCGGGGATGTCGGCAGCATCGCAAATTTCCGCAAGTGCTTCTGCCAGTGTGCAAAGTTATGCAGCAGGCAAGCCGTTCTGGGTGGCACTGGAGGCAAGCATCACGCCACCGTGGCATGCGTATTACCACCGCAATCCCGGTACGGTGGGTGAGGGGATGACGGCGGAGTTGCAGGCGCCGGAGGGATTTACCGTCAAAGGGCCGTACTGGCAGGTGCCTACCCGCCACGAAGGGGCGACCGGAGTGGCGTATGCTTATGAAAACCCCGTGGTGGTGTGGGAGCTGTGTGCGGCAGAAAATGCCCCGGCACAAGCAGAGTTCCGCATGAGGTGCACGGCGCAGACCTGCTCCGATGATGGGTGCAATCCGCCGGAAACACAGGAGGCAAGCGTGATGCTCTCCGCCGGAGATGGCGCAGCCAACACGGCGTGGAAGGAGCTGCAAAAGCAGGTGGAGGGGCCGGGCGATACGCCCACAGAGATTTCCGCCAGCCAAAAGGCGGATGCTGTGCAGCTGCATTTTACAGCGGAACCCGGGCTGGAGAAAGCTTATTTTTTCTCGGCGGATAACAGCATCTCCCCCACGGCTGCACAAACGCTGGCGGCAGATGCTTCCGGCACGCACTACACGCTCACCCTGCCCCGGAACGATAACAGCGATTCGATGTACCCGGTGCTTGATGAAGCTACGGTGGGTAAGCCGCTGCCGCGCTTGCAGGGTACGCTCTGCTATGGTGTCCGGCACTGCACGGTGGATGTGGAGCCGCAGGCCGCCCCGGTGGATTTGAGTATGCCGGAGGGGCTGGCTGCGCTTTGTATCTCTCTGTTTCTGGGGGGGCTTATTTTAAATTTGATGCCATGCGTATTCCCGGTGATTGGGCTGAAGGTGATGAGTTTTGTGCAGATGGGAGGCGGAAGCCGCCACAAGATTTTTGCCCATTCCATGGCCTTTGTGCTGGGGGTGCTGGTATCGTTCTGGTTCATTTCTTTGCTGCTGATTGTGTTCTCTAATTTGGGGGCGCTCTCTCAAACGCCATGGACGGAGTGGGCCGGGGCGCTGCTTCAGGATGCCGGCTCTGCCTCCCGCAGTTGGGCGGCATGGATGCAGAATCCGTGGATTGTGTACGGTATTCTCCTGCTGCTGCTGGTGCTGGGGATGAGTATGTACGGGGTGTTCGAAATCGGCGCTTCCATTACCGGTGCCGGGCAGGAGATGCAGCAAAAGGAGGGTTTTGTGGGGTCGTTCTTCCAAGGGCTCTTCGTGACGGTGGTAGCCACGCCTTGCAGTGCGCCTTTCTTGGGGGCAGCTATGCCGGCGGCCATGGCCTTGCCGGGGGTATGGATGCTCGCCGCGCTCACTTTCATGGCACTGGGGCTCTCTTTCCCGTATATTGTGCTGGGGTGCTTCCCTGCTTTGGTGCAGAAATTGCCCGCACCGGGAGAATGGATGGAATCTCTCAAACAAGGGCTTTCCTTTGCGCTCTTTGCCGCCGCCGGCTGGATGCTTTATGTGTACCTTTCCTTCTGGCCGGTGGCAGAAAATACGGAGACGATGTGGGTGTACATGGCATTGGTGGTGTTCTGCGCGGCATTCTGGGTGTATGGGCGCTGGTGTTCCCCCTTCCGCAGCCGTAAGGCGCGGGTAACGGGGTTCTGCGTGGCGCTGTTACTGGCGGGCTTAGGATTCTGGGGCGCACGCCCCTACGAGGCCGATAAGGCAAAGCCGGAATGGCAGGCATGGAGCGCGGCTGCGATGCAGGAGGCGCTGGAGGATGAACGCCCGGTGTATGTGGATTTCACGGCAAAATGGTGTGCCACCTGCCAAATGAATAAGAAGGTGGCATATTCCGATGAGGTGTACGCCCTGCTGGAGAAGGGGGATGTGCTGCTGCTGCGGGCGGATAAAACCAGCCCGAATCCGGAGATTGATGCCGAGATGCGCCGTCTGAATCGCAGTTCCGTCCCGGTCAATGCTTTGTACCTGCCGGGGAAGGAGCCGCTGGTAACTTCGGAGTTGCTCACGCCGGATTATCTGGCAAATTTCCTGCAGCAGCACTTGCCGCAGGAAAAGCAGGAAGATGCAGAGGATTAAGCTCTCCCGCCCGGAGTTTATGGATTTTACCCCCCAGGCCGAACAGCAAATTCTGCAACGATTCGGCAAGCAGGCTTTGCGGCCGGGGCAGCGGCGGCTCATTGAGCTGGTGCTGGCCGGGCAGGATGCCTTGGGGGTGCTTCCCACAGGGCACGGAAAAAGTCTTTGCTACCAGGCTGCTGCCTGTTTGCTGGGGGGAACCACGCTGGTGGTATCCCCCCTCATCGCGCTGATGCGGGACCAGTGCCAAGCATTGCAGCAATGGGGCATACCCGCCGCCCGCTACGATTCCACCCTGCCGGAGCCGGAGCGGGCGGAGGTGCTGCAGGGGCTGCGCTCCGGAGCGTGGCAAATTCTCTTTGTCGCGCCGGAATCGCTGGGGAATAGCATCCTTTCGGAATTGCTGCGTGCCCGGCAGCTCTCCCTCATGGTGGTGGATGAGGCACACTGCGTTTCTGAATGGGGACACAGTTTCCGCCCTGATTATCTGCAACTTCCCGGCATTCGGCAGCAGCTCCGCCCCCGCAGTGTGCTGGCGCTCACGGCCACTGCCACGCCCCGCGTACAGGAGGATTTGCGGCAGGCATTCGGCATTGCGGAGGAGGCTTGTGTGCAGCTCTCGCCCTATCGTCCCCATATCCGCCGGCTCTGCCGCAGTGTCGAGGACCGCCGAGCGGCGCTTCTGCGTTTCCTCCGCGAGGAGGAGACTCCCCTGCCCGCCATTGTGTACTGCCGCAGCCGGAAGGAAACGGAACAGGTGGCGCTTTTCCTTGCAGAAGCAGGCTTTTCGACCGCGCATTACCATGCCGGGCTCCCGGCGGATGTGCGGGAGCGTTTGCAGGATGATTTTCTGGCCGGGCGGCTCTCGCTTCTGGTGGCCACTATAGCCTTCGGCATGGGGGTGGATAAGGCGGATGTACGCTCAGTCATCCATTACAGTGTTCCCTCCTCCCCGGAATCCTACTTGCAGGAATCCGGGCGCGCCGGGCGAGATGGTTTGCCTTGCACCAGTTTGGTTCTCCTGCATGGGGGTGATGTGACAGATGCCCGCAACCGTATTCGGGCAGCAGAGCCGGATGCGGAGGGGGTTCTGCGCGCCGTGCGCTGGATGCTGCCACCGCTCCGCCGCGTGGTTTCCCTGTGGGAGCTGGGTACTAATTGCGATGTGCCGGAGGATGTGCCCACCCGTATTCTCCGGCGTTTGGAATCCGTGGTGGAGGTGGAGGCTCGGGGCTATAAATGGTACAGGGTAAAACCGCTTTTCCCCATTTCCACCATTACGGACGGACGAGAAAAGGATGAGGTGTCACGCCTTCTCTGGCTGAATGAACACCGGGAGGCAGAGGTGGAGGAGGCCGCGCTGGCTTGGAATTGCGGCTGGGAGGAGGCTCTCTCTTTCCTGCGGGATTGCGAGCAGGCCGGCGAATGGAAAATTTCCTTGCGCCAGCAGGCTCTTTCCCTACGCACGCTCCGCCCGGTATCCGCCAAGGAGATTGCCCAAGAGCTTTCCGATGCTTTTGCCCGCCGCCGTGCGGATGATGAAGCTCGACTGGAAACCATGCTCCGTATGTTTTCCGCCCCACATTGTCTCAATCATGCCTTGCAGGCGTACTTCGGCTTCCCGGAGGAGGCGCCCGGCTGCGGGCATTGCAGCGCATGCCTTGGTTCCGCCCCCACGCTGCCGGAGGCTGCCCTGCCGCCCGTGCCGAACTTTTCCCCGGGGGATTTGCCGGCTTTTGACAGGGATGGCCAAAGAAGGCGTTTTCTTCTCGGCATTGCCAGCCCGGGGCTGATGGCACGGCGAATGTGGGCGCATCCCTTGTACGGCTGCTGCGCTGCTCATTCCTGGGAACAGTTGGGATAAGCTGCCCTACCCTTGTATATGCAAAAAAGCACCCTCCCCCAAGATGGGGAGGGTGCGCTGTGTAAAATGGTGCTTGCCGGGTTTTTACCCGCGGCGGCGGCGGCCGGTGCTGCGCTTGCGGGTCACTACGCGCTTGCGGCTGCTCGCTTTGCTGCGGCGCGCCACTTTGCCGCGCTTGGTATAGGTTTTACCACGGCGCGCCAATTTGCGCTTGGGTGCAGCCTGATTGGGCACGTATTTGGGGACAGGCATCTTGGCATGATGCACAGCCTTGGCCAATGCGGCACGCTGCTCATCCGCACCGTAGTTGCGCCCATTTTGCGCCTCAAAATACTTGCGGTAGGCAGGATCGACATCGTTGAGGGTGGTTACCTCATCCGGGAAGTGGTAATAGGCAAGCCCTTTGTCCTGCTGACAACCGGTGAACAAGACCACTAGGGCAGCAAGTAGGCAAAACAGAAACTGGCTTTGACGGGACATGTTTTTATGGGATAAAGGCTCCTAAGATGTTGAACGGCAGTTGTAAAAGATAACTCAGCAGCCCACCGACCATACTGCAAGAGCTGAGCAAAAACGGACTCAGCAGGAGGAGGAACATCTGCGCCGCGCGCTTAAGCCATGCTGTACTGAATGTTATTGCCATGCTTGTCCGGATATTATGCGGGCGGTCCTCTCCCCTTGCTGAAAGGAGCATAGCATATGTTTCCCCTCTTGCCAATACTAAACTTTGCTGAATTATTAAATTTTCTTTGCAAGAATTGAGAAGTAAGCGTAACATAATGCCATGAAGTGCATTTTTTCTGATTCTCGGGAAAAGCTCCGCAAAATGTTGGAGGATTTTGGCCGGCGCCACCCGAACCAAGCCCCCACGGTACAGGAGATGCTCCGCTGCATAAGCGAGCGGCAGGATTGTTTCAGCCGCAGTGAGTTAGATGTCCATTTTACAGGATCAGCATGGCTGGTGAACCCGGCAAATAATCGTGTTCTGCTCACGCTGCACCGCAATTTAAAACGCTGGATGCAAACAGGCGGACATGCCGATGGGGATTCATGCCTGCTTCGCGTTGCTCTGCGGGAGGCAGAGGAGGAAAGCGGCATTAGCGGTATTATTCCCCTCTCGGCGGATGTTTTTGATGTGGATATCCACGCCATTCCCGACCGCCCGGACAGGCACGAGCCGGCGCACTTCCATTACGATGTGAGATTTCTCTTACAGGCTCCCCACGAGGAGTTTAGCATCTCCGATGAATCTGATGACCTGAAGTGGTGGAGTGCGGAGGAAATCCTGCAACAAGCCGATAGTATGGATGAATCCGTGCAACGCATGGCAAAAAGGTGGATGGAAAATGTTTGCTGAGGGCTGCTTTTCAGCGGAAAGGGCTTGCCTGATGCCTCCGGCTCTGATAGGATAGACTGCGCGATTATGCTCTTCGAAACCACACCATTAACTCCGCAAGGACGCTTATCCGCACTGGAGGCTCTGTTTACCGGAGTGGCGCGGCGCAGCGCTCCGCAGGTGAAGGAGGGGCATGTGCCGGTGGAAGTATTGGAGGCATATGGTAATTTTGAGACTCCCCTCAAATACACGCTGGAGGCAGCCATGAGCAGCTGCCGGGAACGCGAGCGCCTGAGCCACCTGCGAAAGATTGAAAAACTCATGCGAGAGCTGCCGGATGCGCTGATGCTGAGCCTGACAGCCGGGCCGGAGGAGAACTGGCTCTGCCTCTACCGAAAGTTACTTTTGCTGCACGAGCTGCTTACCGGTGAGAACTCCACGATTGAGGAGGAGGGATACCGGGTGATGATGCAGAAGATGGTGCATTTGGCGGAGACGGTGGCAAAATATGCCGCTGTGGAAATTAATGCGGCATCCATGTTCACGCTTTTGCTAATGCAGGTGGAGATGCAGCGCATTAACCCACCCCGGAGGCGGAGGGTTAAGCCCCGGAAGAAGCGTAAATCCAAGCGCAACACAAGGATGCGTCAGCGCGGCGCCTCCGAGGCGGCAGCCTCCTGAGCCGGGGGCTCCGGTTTGAAACTCTGCAAACAGCGCACGGCGGCGGCATTTCCCTGCGCGGCCGCCTTTTCCCACCAGCGGCGAGCCTCCTCGCGGTTACGCTCAATGCCCACTCCCTGATAAAGGACGAAGCCGTAGCGCAACTGCGCGGCGGCATCCCCCTGCTCTGCGCGGCGGCGCAGCTCATCGTTCATAAGGGAAAGGCGGGCTTGTATTTCTGCGGCACTCAACGTTTTAGCGGCAGGCTCCGGGCGTTTTGCCTCGTTTTCCTGCGGGGTAGCACCACGATGCACCCGCACCAACAACGGCATGAGAAAGCTCACCCATGTAAGGCAAAATAAACACATAACCCACCATGGCATGGGCCTATTCCGCCGCAGTAAAAAGGGACGGGCACGCCCGGTACCACGGCGCTCGGCATGCGTTCTACCCCGGCGGGCAGACATGCGAACTCTGCGGCGCATGCCTGCCAACTCCGGGGCCGCAGCGTAACGAATTTCCCGCGTCAGGCGTTCATCGTACAAGCGGCGTTCCTCTGCATCCCCCAGCACACGGTAAGCCTCCGCCACGAGCTTGAACTGCTCCTCTGCGGCGGCATCTCCATCGTTATGGTCGGGGTGGTATTTTTTTGCTTTTTGGTAATAGGCACGTTTCAACACCTCCGGGGAGGCATCGTGCGGCGCCTCCAGCAACTCGTAATAATCCGGACGAAGGGGGGGGATACTCATTGCTGAACCTCCTGCTGCACAAATGTTCGGAAAGAATGGCGAGGCTTCCATCCCGGCACCGGGCAGCACGCAGCTCCCCCCGGCATGGCTGCCCCCCCCCTGCGAGAAGGTGAAGCGTTTTCCCCCGCCACGGGCACCCCCGTCCATGCAGCCAAGCAGGCGTATATATTTCCTTTGGTAAAAGTTTCGCCCACCACCTCGGCGCAGGTGCCGGAGGGGGCGGAACACAAGAGTAACAGCGCCTGCACGGCATCCTCCACATGCAGGTAATGCAGTAGGCGCGTATCTTCGCCGAAAAGGCAGGGTTCCCCGGCCAAATGGCGGCGCAGAAGCTCACAGCGCCCCGGTCCGTACAGTGCCGCCAAGCGCGCCACTCTCCCCCCCTGCTGCAACACGAGCTGCTCCGCTTGCCGGAGGATGTCCGCAGATGGGGAATCTCCCCGCCCGGCGGATAAAGAGCTGCAAAAGACTACCTCCGCAGTGGGGAACATGCGATGTAAAAGACGAAGGGGGTGCAAATATGTGTACTCGTAGCGCTCCATTTGCCCCCGGGTGGAAAGGCAGCAAAAAATCAACGTGGGTGCCACTCGGCATGCGGCGGCACGAAGCACAGCCTCCTCCGCCGCATCCCCCTGCACCTCCGCAGGAGCGGTAGCATCTATACAAAGCACCCGCGCTCCGAGCCTGCGGCAGGCGCCTGCCAGCCGGCTTCCTAAAAAGCCATTCCCCAACACCCACACGTTGTGAGCTGCCGAAATCATGCCCGATGGCGGCGTATCAGCTCTGCCAATTCCAAATCTCCCGGGAGGGTAATCTTCAGATTAGGTCCCACCTGCACCAAACGCGTGGCTACGCCTATGGCTTCCATGGCGGACACCTCGTCCGTAACATTCAAGCCATCCCGCTCCACAGCAGCATAGGCCCGTTGCAACAGGGGGAAGGAAAAAATCTGTGGTGTTTCCATGCCCCAAAGATGCTCGCGGCTTACTTTCTCCGGCAGGGTACAGGCGGAGGCATCTGCACGCTTCAGGGTATCCACCACCGGGTGGGCACAGGCAGCGGCGCCTGTTTCCCGGGCGGTCTGCAAACATGCTGCTATGCCGGCAGGGGTAATGAGCGGGCGGGCTCCGTCATGCACTGCCACCATGGCAGTTTCCGGGGGCAAGGCGGCCATTCCGGCCGCTACGGAATGCTGCCGTTCTGCGCCGCCATCCACACGATGCACAGGTATGGAAAACTGAGCGGAGGAGAGCCCCGTTTCCTCCCAGCGGGAGGCGGGGCACACCACCACTACTGCTGCACACCCGGCCTCTATAAAAGCATCCACGCTATGCCGCAACACCGGCTTTCCATCCAGAAGGGCAGCCAGTTTGTCGAATCCAGCACGGCGGGAACTCCCTGCTGCTACGATTATGGCACAAAACATGGACGTATGGGGAATAAAATGCTATCTTAGCTCAAACGCGCAGCCACCATGGCAGAAAGCACCTTGCCGGGGGCTCTCCCTTCCGTGCGGGCTTGCATTTCCTTCATCACGCGCCCCATGTCCTTTTTACCGGAAGCGCCCAGCTCCGCCACAACGGCTTCCAACACCGGGCGAATTTCCTCCTCTGTCATCTCCTTTGGCAGGAAGGCGGCCAGAATGGACATCTCCGCCTGTTCTTTTTCCACCTGCTCCGTGCGCCCGGCCTGAGTATAGAGAGCAATGGCATCCTCTCGCTGTTTTATTTGCTTGCGGACAACGCTTTGCTCCTCGGCGGCAGAGAGTTCCGCCCCCACGCTACCCTTAGCCACTTGGGCATTCTGCAATGCCGCCTTCAACCCGCGAAGCGCACCCAGCGCCACAGTATCCTTAGCGCGCATGGCCGTCTTCATCCCTTCCGTTATTTGCTCAGAAATTGTACTCATATCTTTTTTATTAAATACGCAGAAACGCGCGTACTCAAGGCGGAAATGCGGCATGGATGCACAAATTCATTGATTAAACGGCTTGCGACAGGTAGAATACCCCACATGAAGACGTGTCTGGGAAGCCTGTTGCTGGTTCCTGTTATCATCATTCTGGTGGTGACAGTCATCTACCATGCATCCGTCAACTCGGAGCTTCGTTTCGAGCAGAGGGATACAAATGCCCAGTACATTAACACCGCACGCTCCTACCGCCCCCAAATTAAAGTCCCCCCCAAACAAGCCGCCCCCCCCATTTTGGAAGAGCTGCAGAATGATGACACCGCAGAGGAGGTACAGCCGTGAGCAGCACTCTGCAAGCACCTGTTATCGGCTACACGCTGGGGGACCAAGCCGGCATAGGCCCGGAGGTGATGGCCAAGGCGCTGAAGCATCTGCCCCCGGTGGCGGAATACCGCCTCATCGGCCGCCACATTTCCGCCACCCCGGGCTGCCCTACTGTGGATACGGCTCAAACTGCGCTGGAGCATTTGGAACTGGCTGCAGAAGCCATGAAAGAGGGGCACATTGATGCCGTGGTAACGGCTCCCGTGTGCAAGGAAGGGCTGCACAAGGTGGGTTTCTCCTTCCCGGGACAAACGGAATTTTTTGCCGACAGGCTCGGCTCCCGCAATTACGCCATGTGCCTTACCGGGAAAAAGCTGACGGTGGCTCTGGGGACCATTCACACCGCGCTGGCAGATGTGCCCAAGCTGTTGACGTGTGATGAACTGGTGCGCATAGGGCTTCTTCTGGCTCAATTTCTGCAACGCTTCGGGAAGAAAACGCCGCGCATAGCCCTTGCCGGTCTGAATCCGCACAATGGAGAAAACGGTGACTTCGGGGATGAGGAGGCTCGCGTCATTTCCCCGGCGGCGGAGCAGCTGCGCCGCCTGATTCCTTATGCCCGAATTTCCGGTCCCTGCGTACCGGATTGCGTGTACAGGGATGCCGTTCAGGGGCAGTACGATGCCGTCCTTGCTCCCTACCACGACCAAGCTCTCATCCCCCTCAAACTTGTCGATTTCGATACGGCTGTTAACACCACACTCGGCCTGCCGAAATTACGTGTAAGCCCCGATCACGGAACCGCATTCGGCATTGCAGGTAAGGGTATTGCATCCCCGGCAAGCACCATCTGTGCTTTTGAACTGGCCTGTACTTACACCCTCTCCGGGAGGGGGGGCTCCCCCACCCCGTAAAAATTTGTGTCTTCCCCATAAAAAGTCTTGCTAACGCATGGGGAAATATGGTAGCATCCGCCCATGCCGCGCCCCGGGGCTCGGCATCCTTTTATAGTATACTGAAATTTTCCGAAATTCTTTCACATGACTAAACTTTTTTCCAAAGCGCTGAGCGCCGTAGCCGCCCTTGTCATGGCGGCTACCGGGCTCCCCGCCATGGGAGCACAAAATCCCGATGCCACCAGCAGCGGTTTTGTGCTTCCTGCCGCCCCCAGCCGCAATGCCATGCCGGACCGCCGCCTGCCTAACCTCGGGCGGGATAAGCACAGTCTACCGTTCTACCACCCCCGCCAGTTGAACCGCATTGTCCGCACCACGGCCTACACACACTCCGAGAGTGACCATGTGGGCTATGGTCCCCGCAATGCCGTGGGTACATACCTGAAATATACAGACAAGGTACGCAGTGCTGCTGCCGATTGGTCCGTTTACCCTCTGGGCACTAAATTCCGCATCAAAGGGCAGCCCTATGTCTACGTCATTGATGACTACGGCAGTGCTTTGGTCGGCACGGGCACGATTGATATTTACCAGCCCAGCAAGGCACTGATGCGGCAGTGGGGGCGCCGCATCGTGGAAATCGAAATCATCCAGTGGGGGTCCTCGCGTCTGAGCATGCAGAAATTAGCGGATCGCCGTGGCTACCGCCATTGCAGCGAGATGTACGCCTCCCTGCAAGAACAAAGCCGCCACCGCCGCCAAACCCGCCGCTAAGCCGCTGCCCTCAAAACAGATTTTCTCTCCACCGCCCGCTTACCCGGGCGGTGTTTTTTCACCCGGGCAGTTGCACCGGGCATGGAGATATACCCTTGACAGTTGGTAACATCTGCGGTAATCTCTCAGCAGTAAAATTCATTCCCCCTTCCCGACTATGCAGCAGCTTATCGAATCGATTGGAAAATACCTTCTGGCCGCCGTTTCTCCCTTGATTCGCCATCCGGAGAATGCCGAGATGCGCGTAGCCAAGGGGACGGAGGGTAATATGGTACGATTCCGGCTGGTGTTGGAGCAGGCGGATGTGGCTCGCGTCATCGGCCGCAACGGCATGACAGCATCCGCCATACGCTCCTTGGCTAAAGCCGCAGGCGAGAAGCACGGCATCAAAGTAGTGGTTCACATTCTCTCTCGGGAAGAAGCCGAGGCGGATGCCGCCGTGTAACGGCCACCCCCATGCAGGAGCTTTTTGCAGAAACTCCGGAGCCCGCAGCTCTTGCCGCTCGGGTATTGCTGGATGGGATGAATGACATGGTGCTGGACTATGCCATTCCGGCAGGGATGGAGGGGGTGCAGCGCGGAAGCCGCGTGGAGGTTCCCCTGCGCGGGCGGCACACCACCGGCACTGTGCTGGCACTGGCCGCGCCGGACGAACGCTGGGCTAACCACCTAAAACCCCTGCGCCTCCTTATCAGCGAGGAGCCTACCATCTCCGCATCTTTGCTGGATATGGCCGAATGGGCCGCGCGCTACTACGCCGTGCCGGTGGAGCAGCTTATTCGCTGCATTGTGCCGGAACCGGTGCGCCAGGAGAGGCACAATGAAAAAACCTGCAAAATTCTCGTTCTTCAGGATTGGCCGGATGCAGATACCCTCAATAAACTCAACAGCCGGGCACCACGGCAAGCTGCCATTCTGCGCTACCTGCATGCCAGTCCGGACAAGAAGGCGCTTTTGGCAGATGTGGGGGGCTCCCCCGCCCTCTCCCCGGCACGGGCTTTGCAAAAACAAGGCTGGCTACGCATCGAGGAGGAAGCCCAACACCGCGACCCCGCCGGGAACGAACAGTTCGCCCCCAGCACTCCCTTGGAATTAAATGAGGAACAACAACTTGCCCTGCAAGAGATTATTCAGGCGGTGGATGAAACGGCCACCCGCCCGCTCCTCCTGCAAGGCGTTACCGGCTCCGGCAAAACCGAGGTTTACTTGCAAGCGGCTCGGCATGCTCTGGAATGCGGTAAGGGGGTGCTGATTCTCGTGCCGGAAATTTCGCTTACCCCGCAAACAATGGCACGCTTCAAAAGCCGCTTTGCGGATATTCCCGGTGCAGTAGCTATTTTGCACAGTGCCATGAGCGATGGTGAGCGCTTTGATGAATGGCACGCCATCCACCGTGGCCGAGCCCGCATTGCTATTGGCCCCCGAAGCGCCCTTTTTGCTCCCATTCGACAGTTGGGTCTCATCATTGTGGACGAGGAGCATGATGCCTCCTACAAACAGGAAACCTCCCCGCGTTACCACGGCCGGGATTTGGCGGTTCTCCGAGCCCATTTGGAAGGAGCCACCGTGGTACTGGGCTCGGCCACGCCCTCCCTCGAATCCCTGCACAATGTCCGCCTCGGCAAGTACAAACTCCTCCGCATGGATAAACGGGCAGATGGACAGCGCCTGCCTTTAACCCGTGTGCTGGATATGCGCACGGAACCCAAGGATAAGCGCTACTTGGGCATTCTTTCCGAACGCCTTCGCATGGCTATCGAGGAACGTCTGGACAAGGGGGAACAAACTATCCTCCTCCTCAATCGCAGAGGTTTTGCCCGCGCCTTGCAATGCCCGGATTGCGGGTACTCCGCCCAGTGCGAACACTGTGCCCTCCCCATGACTTATCATGCCACGGAAAACCGCTTGGTGTGCCATATTTGCGGCTTTCGCGCCGTGGTGCCGGGCTGCTGCCCGGAATGCCGCTCCAAGGGCATTCTGCTGGAGGGCTACGGTACACAAAAGGTGGAGGCGGTGTTGAGGCGCTGTTTCCCGCAAGCGCGCCTGCATCGTGTGGATGCAGATGTAACTATCCGTAAAAATGCCCTGCGAGATATTCTGGATGATTTCCGAGCGCACAGGACGGATATATTGCTGGGTACGCAAATGATTTCCAAGGGGCTGGATTTTCCCGGGGTAACGCTCGTGGGTGTGCTGAATGCGGATCTTGGCCTAAACATTCCCGATCCTCGTGCCGCAGAACGCACCTTCCAACTTCTTACCCAAGTGGCCGGCCGCGCAGGCCGCGGCGATTTGGATGGGGAAGTCATCATCCAGACTTATTCCCCGCAGGCAGATTGCATCCAATATGCCCGCAGACACGATACTGACGGCTTTGCCGAAACAGAGCTTGCCCTGCGGCAACAAATGAACTTCCCCCCCTTCTGCCATATGGCGGTACTCACGGTACGCTCTCCGCAGGAAGAGCTGGCTCGGCTCGCGGCCGAAACTCTCCACTCCCGCCTATCGGCAGCCCTCCCCCCCAATATCCAAATAAGCACACCCCTGCCCGCGCCCTTGCCCAAAGCGCATGGGCAATTCCGCTACCAATGCACCCTCAAATCCCCCACGGCTCGCACCATGGCGGATGTCTGTGCCCGGGAAATCAAGTCACTTGCCGCCGGGGATGATGTGACGATAGTACTCGATATCGATGCTTACAGTTTTGTATAACGCAATGATTGTTATCTATATTGCGTTGACGCATTAATTCTAACGCAATAGGATACCCAACACCATGCCCGAACATGGCATGATGTTTCTCCCCCGGCAGGAAAAGTGATGCACAGCTCCTGCTCTTCCCCTTCGAACGCGCCCCTTCGGGGGATAGGCGGCGACACCCCAACCCAATGCCCACATTCCATGAAATTACACTTACCCCTGCTATTGCTGCATGCCCTGCTGGGTAGCAGCCTTGCCGCATATACAGACCAAGATGGCACACGCACCTATACCGGCAGCGGCAATACCAATATCAACCTTACCAATATGCCGGGAATTACCGCTCTGGTGTTCGATATGAATGCCTCCGGCAGTAACTATTTCAACAGCGGCAACCAGAGCTTTGCCGGAGATGTAACCATCGGTAACACCGAAGCCACGCAGGGGCTCATTATCAACAACGGCTACGCCGGGCAAATCATCACCTTCTCCGGGAATATCTCCGGCAGTGGCAGCATTCTGAAAACAGGAGCCCCACCCAATGGCATGAACCTCCGATTCTCCGGGAATATGGAGGCGTTTACCGGTAATATGGAAGTGGATGGCAATTCCGGCATCATTCTCGGTAACGCATCTACAAGCCTCATATGCAATGCCGCCACATACGACTTCAGCAACCTCGTCCTGCAAGGGGATACCACCTTTTCCGGGAGTGGCAGCATTGGCAACCTGAGCAGCAATACAGCCACTTTATCCCTCACAAGTACCGCTAACCTCTCGCTGGAAGGTACCATCCGCCTAAGCCAAGCCATTTCCAATGCCGGTTCCGTTAGCTTCGGCTCCAATGTTGTTTTGGATTTATCTGCTCTCACTCCCCAAAATCAGGTATACACCATCGTATCCGGGGGCAATGTAAACGGATTCACTTCCCTCACGGAGGAAGCAAACATCACAGGATACGAAGATTTTGGCACAACGCTGATTTTTCAATCGGACGGAACCATATCCATTACGAAGGACAGCTATCTGCGCACTTGGAGCGGAGGGGCACTCACATGGCAAGTCGGTAGTCTTTTCGATGGGGACGAGAGCTATTCCAATGGAGATTTTGTTCTCTTTACCGGGGCGGCGGAAGTTGTTCTGGGGACAAATATCGATACAGGAGGCATCAACATTACAGAGGGAGCCGAAGTCTCACTAAGCGGGAATGGTAACACACTCAGCAATGATGGGCGCCTAATTATTAACGGGACTTTATCCTTGCAGGATTCCGCTCTGGCAGCCCCGCCGGAGGCGGAGGGCAGCGGCACACTATCCATCCAAGGAAGTGAGGTGCAGCTCGACAATTTCTCCACGGCAAGCACCTCCGCTCTGGCACTGGAGGTGGCTCCGCAAGCCACTCTGATGCTAAATGGGGGCAGTACTCATTTCTACAACACGGCAGCCATACAGGAGCATGGCAATATCTCTCTGGAAAACGGGGCAAGCCTCCTTTTGGATTTGAACGGAAGCGCCGGTACGATTACCGCTGCAATGGGTACCCTAACATTGGCGGACAACAGCACCTTCCTACTGGGATTCGGCACAGGTGGCAAATCTTTCCGGGCGGAGGAATTGCAGGTTTCCGGGAATGCCACTTTCGGCGCACGAAACACGGGGGATTGCGGCATCATTACCATTGGCCAGCTCATTTCCGAAGGCAGTGGTAATACCCTCGTATTATCCTCCGGGGTACCCACCTCCCAACACAACATTTTTCATTTGAACGGAGGCTGTTTCAACGGCACAATAGAATTGAGCAGCTCCGGCGGAGGCACCGCTAGTTTGCGGCGGCCGGTAATGAACATCAGTGCAGAAAGTGTAGCCGCCAATGCGGTGCTGAACTTCTCGGAAACTGCTGCCAAGCCCACACAATTCGGCCTAGGCATAGGCGCCCAAGTGGTTCAATTGGGAGGCATTGATACTACACTTGACAACACCGATTCCCTTACCATTTTCTCCGGAGCATGGACCCAATCCAGCAACCGGCCCTACACATCCGATTCCACTGTACGTACAATTCAATTGATGTCTCCCCAAGGAAGCGATTACAGCACGAATGCTATCCTTCTGGAAAATCTTAACCTCCTAAAAACCGGAGAAGGAACACAACGTTTCACGGGAGATTTATCTGCGCTGAACGGCAGTATCCAAGTGCAGGAAGGGATATTGGAACTTTCCTCCGCAGGGGCTGCCGGCTCTATCTCCCTAGCAGAAGGAAGCACGCTCAACATCACCGCAGGGTGGCTCCTCGGCGATGGACAAACATTAGAGGTGCAAGGAAATGCCACTTTGGGAAATTCCCTTGTGTTGCAGGTCGGCTCCTTGCAGCTCCAAGGCACACTGTCCTTAGGCGGCAACCCGCTCACTCTGGATGCTACGGATAAAACCGCCCTTACACTCGCAACACCTAGTCTCGGGGAGCAGGTGTTGTTCTCCAACGTATCTGCATTGGAAGGAAGCTCTCTCTCTGCCGATTCTGTTTTGGGAGATTTTTTTATTGTGGATGACCCCAATTTGGCAGCATCGTCCATCGTTTTTGACGATAATGAATTAAAGATAATCATCAGCAATGCGGATACGCTCTACTGGGAAGGAAATAGTGGAAGCAGCTGGGATTCCGTCTCGTGGTCAGCCACGGATGGCAGCTCTGCAAGACTCTCCAACTTTAGTCCCGGGAAAAAAGCCGTTCTCTCCGGAGCGGCTCAGGATACGACCATTCTCGTGAATGCCGCTACGGAAGCAGCAGCCCTCACCGTGCAGCAAGGCAACTATGTTCTGAGCGGCAGCGGAAGCCTTTCCGTGGCCGGTAATATTCTCGTGGAAGAGGGGGAGCTGACATTGGGAATTCCCACGGAAGCCACCATACTTCAGGCAGAAAACGCCGGTGCGGTGCGGTTACAGGAAACAGCCACGTTTGAGCGTATCTCGGGCGGACTAATTGAAGCGCAGGCAGCCTTAAATCTCCAAGCCGGCGCCAGTACCACAGGGCAACTAAGCAGCACAGGCGGACTGTCTCTTGGCGCCACGGCCACATTAGCAGTAGAGGGGATGCTCAGCATTGGAGGAAGCATTGCACTTGCCGGTGATGATGGGATGGCAAATACGCCCATCATCACCGCAGGGAATCTCACGCTGCTCTCCGAGGTTATGGAGTGGGAGGTTAGCCCTCTCATGCAAAAACAAGCCGGCAAAACCCTCCTCCTGCAACTCGACCAAGGAAGCAACAGCCCCGCGCTAAGCATCAACGGAACAGGAATGGCCAGCACCAGCACGGATGGGGGGCTATACACTTACACCCTAGCTTGGAGCAACAACGGCACTATGCTTTCTCTCATTACCACAGTGTTGCAAAATGAGTGGATAGGTGATATTTGGACTAAGGCCGCTTCCTGGAGCATGGGATTTGCCCCTACGGCGGAGGGAGAAGCTGCTTTTCTGGGCAATGGGAATGCCATCGTCAATCTTGGCGGGGCAAGTCCTCGTGCGGGTACACTCACCGTGGAGAGTCCGGAGAAGGATTACACCCTCGTCAATGGCTCACTTTCCATCAATTCCATGCAGCTGAACAGTGGGGCATTCACCATTGCACCCTCAGCTCAACTCCTTGCCGGACAGCTCAATGGAGAGAATGGCACGCTGGGCGGCACTATCACTATTTACGGTTCCGGTGGCGATTTCAGCGGAATGTATTCTCAAGCCACAGTGCAAGTGGAGGGCGGCAGCCAGAGATTATCCCCGGCGGAAGGTCTCACTATTGCCGGAGGTGAGGGCACTATTCAACTTTACTACGACACGGATGCTCAAATGGATGCCATGCGACTGACCGGCGCCAATGTCGTACTGGAACGTACAGCCGGCAGCACGCTCCGTCTTTCGGACACTTCCTCCATAAGAGGCGGTAGCCTTACCTTCCTCATGAGCGGAGAGGAACTGGGCAACAATATCATCCTTGGCAGACTGAATATGCTGGAAAGCACCCTTATTCTTGGGGCGGATGCCTCCACCTCTCTTCTTGATGTACGCGGGTATGGGGATACAGTGCTGGCCGTAGTGGGAAGCGGAGAGACCGGCAGCACCCAAGTGCAGCTGCAAGGACCCGTGTTCCGAAAGTATTTTCGGGCAGCAAAAGTGGAAAACGGTGTGGTTACGGCCGGGCGGAACAATGGATATGTGCAGGAGATGCTGGGGGCTCATACACCCAATGGCAAGGCCGGTGCCTCCTTGCTAAACGATGTTTTCATTTCCCAAAACCCACAATACTCCCATCCCGGCAGCATTCTGGCCACCCTTCTGAATGCTGCGGATAAGCAAGAGCTGGACGACCGCACGGCAGCAGCCA
>CAYSYD010000032.1:0-20171 GCA_964435145.1 uncultured Akkermansia sp. | reverse complement strand
ACTGCTCAAGCTGAAATGAAGGTTGTCTCCGTCAACGTTCAGGAACTCTACACCAAGTTCTACAAACGATTCGATACGGAAACAGCCCTGCAGAAGCAGCTCGGCACCAGTAAGGCCGATGTGAAAGTTCGCGAGGACAAGCTCCGCGCCATTCAGGGGGAACTGGAAAAGATTAAGAACAAGTACGACTCCAGCCTCTCCGATGCCGCCGTTTCCAAGCTCCGCGAGCAGTACCAGGCCAAGGGCAACGAGCTGAAAGCCGCCGAGCAGGAACTGCGCGATTTCGTACAGCGCCGCGAAGTGGCCTTCCGCGAGCTTCGCAACCGCGAAATGCGCCTGCTTGTTGAAGACGTTCGCAACGCCATCAACACCGTGGCTCAGCAGAGCAATGCGGACATCGTGCTGGATGCCGGAGCCCTCTCTCCCCAGCCCCAGATTGGCATTGGCACGCAGGTGTTCCCCTACATCAAAAAGGACTACGACATGACGCCCGAGGTACTCAAGCAGCTCAATGCCGGCGCCCCCAAGGGCTTCGACCCCGATGCTGAACTTCAGCGCCTGTACGGGTCGAAGAAGGACGAGCAGGCCCAGTAAACTTCTCCGGGAATCGGGAGTTACCCCGATTCCCACCCTCCCCCTTTTCCCCCGATTAGAGCCAGCCATGAATCTTTCTCTCTCAGACATTGCACGGCTCACCGGAGGCAAACTCATCAAAGAGACTCCGGAGATTAGCATCTCCGGAGTCAATACTTTGGCGGATGCCTGCTCCGGTGATGCTTCCTTCCTCGGTAACGAGAAGTATTTTAATGACTTCCTCGGCACCAAAGCCGGAGTTGTACTAGTACCCCCGGCTCTTCCGGAATACCCGGAAGGAGTGGCCTTTGTGGAGGTGGAGAACCCCTCTCTGGCTTTCAACGCTTTGGTGGAACACTTCATGAAGGCGGCCACGGATTTTACCCCCGGCATTCACCCCACTGCCGTGGTGGACCCCAGTGCAAAACTGAATCCGGATAAAGTTCGCATTGCAGCAGGAGCCGTTATTGAGGCCGATGTGGAAATTGGCGATGGCTCGGACATTGGTCCAGGCTGCGTCATCAACAAAGCAGTTACCATTGGCCGCGATTGCAAGTTCTACGCACGCGTTGTCGTGCGCGAACGCTGCATCATCGGCAACAATGTTGTCATCCAGCCCGGAGCTGTTATCGGCGCAGATGGCTTTGGCTTCCTCCTTAACAAGGAAACCGGTCGCTACGATACGGTGGATCAAGTGGGCATCGTTGTCATTGAGGACCATGTGGACATCGGGGCCAACACCACGATTGACCGCGCCCGCTTTGGCCGCACCGTCATCGGAGAAGGCACTAAAATTGACAACCAAATCCAAATCGGCCACAACTGCGTGGTAGGCAAACACACAGTAATGTGCGCCCAAAGCGGTGTGGCCGGCAGCACCAAGATTGGTGATTATGTGACGGTGGCCGCACAGGTGGGCATCACAGGTCACATCAAGATTGGAGATAAGGCCGTAATGGCAGCCCGTTCGGGTGTGATTGCGGATTTGGAAGGGGGTAAGGTATACTGGGGAGCCCCGGCAGTACCCTTTGGCGAGGCACGAAAGCAGTTTGCTGCCATCCGCCGCCTGCCGGAAGCCTTTAAGGAGCTTAACGCCCTCAAGAAAAAGGCGGAGGAAATCCAAGAACTCATCAACCAAGCGCTCAACGAGCAGCAGGGCTAAGTCTCCGCTTTTACTCATCATTAAAGAAAGGCCCCCGGTATCGGGGGCTTTTCTTTTTTCAGCAATCTTTTTTTAGCGCCTGCTCCACCAGAGCCTGCAAGGGAGCCGCATCATAAGCATCAGCCCATTTTTTCAGCTCCTTGCCCGTATAGGAGGAAAGCCCATCCGCCGTAAGCTGGCGAGCCAGCACGCCGGCCGGTACCAGCATGCATAGCGTATCCGCATCCGCCATATACCCCGGTTTGACATCTCCGCTGCGCGTCATCACAATACCATCGCAGGGAGACATCGAATTCTGAGCAATAATGGCCGCACTAAGGGCCTCCTGAGATATCGTCCATTCGTTCATGATTGAGAGGAATCGGGGGTTCTGAAACAACAGCCTACCACAAAAGTAACTAATGTACCAATCGTGACACGCCA
The DNA here is from genome assembly GCA_964435145.1 of uncultured Akkermansia sp. Classification (GTDB taxonomy): domain Bacteria; phylum Verrucomicrobiota; class Verrucomicrobiia; order Verrucomicrobiales; family Akkermansiaceae; genus Akkermansia. Next base: position 18,013 of record CAYSYD010000032.1, on the reverse strand, counting down.
AGGGAAAGCAATGGCCGGGATGATTTCTTGGCGACCGCAAATCTCCAGAAACGCCACCACGGCAAATCCGGCCAGCATAGCCAGCACATTCCCCCAATCGTTTCCGCGATTACGAGTTAGCATGCCAAGGAGGAATACACCCAGCAGAGAGCCATAGGTATAGCCGAAAATTCCCAGAGCAATCGGGAGAATACGTACTGTGGGGTCCATTACGCTGTACCAAGCCGTTACAGCACCCACCACAATGAGCAACGCTGCAAAGAGGACAGTTAACCAACGCACGGCACGCAGCATTTGCCGCTCCGTAGCACGGGGATTGAATACATCCCGGTACCAATCTCGCGTAGCAGTGGTGGCCAGTGCATTCAAAGCCGTGGAGAGGGAGCCCATGGCTGTGGCCAGCAAGGCAGCCACCAGCAAACCACGAATGCCCGCAGGAAGGTAATGGATGATAAAATAGGGGAAAATTTCTATCTGCTTTGCGGGTGGGTTAATCCCATTTACGCTAAAGTAGACAAACAACAGCATGCCACAGGAAAGGAAAACGAGAACAATGGGAATATCCAACACCCCGGAAAGAATTACCGCGCGAGTTCCGGTTCGGCTGTCCTTGGCCGCCAGCATGCGCTGCACCATATCCTGATCCGTGCCATGGGTTGCCATCGTGAGGAAGGTGGCTCCCAAAAAGGCAGTCCACAGGGTATATTCACTTCCCAGGATATTGCGCACATCTTCCACAATACCCTTCCCCGTGAGGCCGAAATCAAACACCTTCCCCGGCTGCAAGTTCTTAACTCCGCAGGGGTTATAGGAAGTATCCCCCAGCGTGCGGCAAATCGTAGCCCAAGCCTCTCCCACGCTGCCTTCCCCTTTGATGCTGACGAAGAGCAACACGAGCGTAGTCACCACCGAAACAGCCAAAATAGAGGCCTGCAACACATCCGTCCACACCACAGCTTTCAAGCCACCCAAGGTGGTGTATATGGCGGTCACAATGGTGATGAAGGTGAGAGCGAGAAGGTAAATTACCACGGTTTCTGCCGGGGTGGCTACCTCGTTTCCCGTGGCAAACATGTAGGCGATGACCAGCAAAATACCCGCAAAAAAAAGACGGGTTCCGCTGGCTAATACGCGGCTGATAAGGAAGGTGATGCTTGCCCAGCGACGCGTTGTAACACCAAAACGTTTCTCCAAATACTCATAGATGGAAATAACATTATAATGGTAATACGGCTTAAGAAATAGACGCCCCACGATGATGCGCCCCAGCAAAGTGCCTATCCCCAATTGAACATAGGTAAAATTGCGCAGAGCAAAGCCCTCCCCCGGAGTCCCGAGGAAGGTGGCGGCACTAATCTCCGCAGCGATGATGGAGGCTAAAATAGCCCACCAGGGCATGCTGCGATTACCCAAGGCATAGCTCTCCAAGCTGTCCTGCTTTCGCCCGGCATAAAGACCAATGGCGAAAATTGCACAAAAATAGGCTATGACAACGAGAAAATCTGCGTACATGGAAAGGGACAAACACCGACGGCAGACAATCCGAAAGCCTGCCGCCGGTAGGGAATGGGTGAATGTATCAGAGCCTTATCCTTTAGCCCTGCTTTCCTTCCAACGCCGCAGCGACCAGCCCGGAGAAGAGCGGGTGCGGAGCATTCGGGCGGCTCTGGAATTCAGGGTGGTATTGGCAGGCAATGAAGAAGGGATGCGAGGGAAGTTCCACCACTTCCACCAAACCATGCTCATCGTTCACGGCGGAGATTACCAAGCCGGCTTTCTCCACTTCCTCGCGATAAGCAGCATTAAACTCATAACGGTGGCGGTGGCGTTCGGAGATAATCTCCTTCCCCTCGTACAAACGGCTGCAAAGAGTGCCTGCGGCCACATGGGCGGGGTATGCCCCCAAGCGCATGGTGGCTCCCATGTTCTCAATGTGCTTCTGCTCTTCTTGCAGGCAGATGACGGGGGCGCTGCTTTCCTTGTTGAATTCGGAGGAGTTAGCATCCGCATGCCCCAGTACGTTTCGCGCATATTCGATAACGGCTACCTGCATGCCAAGGCAAATACCCAAGAAGGGGATATTGTTCTCGCGAGCATATTGCACGGCCTTAATCTTACCTTCCACGCCGCGGTCGCCAAAACCACCCGGCACCAAAATGCCGTCCACCTTGCCAATCATCGTAGCGCAATCGCCCGATTCCAGCGCTTCGGCATCCACACGCACCACTTCCACGCGGCAATCGTTCGCAGCTCCGGCATGGGTAAAGCTCTCGTAAATCGATTTATACGCATCCTGCAAGGATATATATTTGCCCACCACGGCAATACGTACGCTGTGGGAGGGGTGAATCACTCGCCCCACAAATTTCTGCCAATCATCCATCTTGGGCTTAGGCACGGTAATGCCCAGCACCTGAGTCACGATGCGATCCACGCGGTCGCGCCCCAAATCTATCGGGCATTCGTAAATGGAGTGCTTCACATCGCAGAAGGCCACCACATTGCTGGCGGGAACGTTGCAGAACATTGCAATCTTGCGTTTCTCATCCTCCGTCAGATTATCCATCTCCGTGCGGCAGACAATCATATCCGGCTGAATACCGATTTCCCGCAGCTTAGCCACACTCTGCTGCGTGGGTTTGGTCTTTGTTTCTCCTGCGGCTTTAATGTAAGGCAAAAGTGTTACATGGATGAAACAGCAGTTATGGCGCCCCACTTCCAGAGCAAACTGGCGCAATGCTTCCAAGAAAAGGAAGCCCTCAATATCGCCCACAGTACCACCAATTTCCGTGATGATGACATCGCACTCCTTGTTCTTTTCCGTCAGGTCGTACAAGCGCTGCTTAATCTCATCCGTCACATGCGGAATATATTGCACCGTCTTGCCGAGATAATCACCACGGCGCTCCTTTTCCAGCACATGCTCAAACACTTTACCACTGGTCAGGTTATTCAGGCGGGAAAGTTGGCAGTGAACAAAGCGCTCATAATGCCCCAAGTCCAAATCCGTTTCCGCACCATCGTTCAGCACATAAACCTCACCATGCTGGTAGGGGCTCATGGTGCCCGGGTCGATGTTCAAATAGGGGTCAAATTTCTGCATGGTCACTTCCAGACCGCAATGCTCCAGCAGCGTCCCGATGGATGCTGCTGCAAGCCCCTTACCGAGAGAGGATACAACACCGCCTGTTACAAAGATGTATTTCATGGTTTCTGTTTTGTGTGGTCTGCTTCAGAATATCAAATTCCCGCGCCTCTGTCGAGTCTTTGCTGCGGCGCAGCACCTCCCCCCGCCTTTCGACAAACCGCATAATCCGCTATATACCAAAATCTTACATTTTATTCTTGCAAACATCCCCAAAAAAGCTATACTTTATTAACCCTATTTATTAAGTGTGACACAGGAACGCACAGAGAAACGCATACTGCGCTACATGAAGCAAAAGGGGAGCGCCACCCGCCCGGAGCTGGCGAGAGCTTTAGGCATCAGTTTGGTGCGGATAAACGCCTTGGTATCCCGTTTAAGCCGGAGGGGAATACTCAAAGAAGCCGGAGAAAAGCCCTCCCGAGGAGGGCGCCCGAGCCGGGTATACACCTACCAAACGGGGTATGGAATGGTAGCTCATTTTCAGGCGGAGAGCGAGCCACCCCATTTTTTAGCGGGGCGGCTGGAATGGCTGGATATGGAAGGGAGGCTACTCGGCAAAGAAAGTGCGCGTTTTACTCTGCTGCACAAGGAAAGTCTGGATGCTTGGATGGAACGGAAAAAAGACCTCCGGCTGCATGGCATATGTCTCACGCTACCGAGCGGAGGCGTGGAATGGGAGAAAGCACTGGAGGAACATTTGAGAGAACGATACAAATGCCCGGTACAACACATTAGCACAGCAGCAGCCCTATGCCCAAGGAAGGAAAAGAGCCTCGCCCTGCATTTTCGGCAAGGGAAAAACCCGCAGGGAGCCCATTACCAAGGAGGGAAGATTCTGGAATGCGGGGCGCTGCATCTACTCCCCGCCCTTGTTCCCTGGGAGCGGGTGGATTATGACGACCACACGCAGGTGGAAGAAATGGTGGCGCTCTTACTGCAATCTCTCACCTGCTGCATGGCACCGGAACAAATTTACCTTTTCGGCGATTTTTGGACAGAACGGATTGAAAAGCGTATTCGTTACAACATAGGCATCAAACTGCAACGGCTAAGCGTGAAACCAAAACTGCATTTCCGGCATATGGACCGGCAAAGTGCAGACACCGCTCTGCGGCGCGCCTGCATCGATTTCAGTGCTTAAGAGTTGATTCACCTGCGTGCTGCGGGTGATTTCTTCTATTCCGGCGGAAGCGAGATCTGCGTTCCCGCATCTCCCGCATGCGGCCACGCAATTCCTGAAGGCGCTGCTCATCCATACTTTGCAGGAGCAGGCGAATTTCCGCTTCCTGCTGGGAGCGGTCTTGCTCTGCATGGGGATGCATGGCCATCAGGAGCGCCAATCGTTCTCGCATTTCCGGGGTAAAATCCGCGCGACTGGTCAGCAAAGCCAGCACACCTAAGGTTTGCTCGTTTTCCAGAGCCGCATCCTCCTCGAACCCATGCCGGGAAAGAGCCGAGGTGTAGCGATCCCGAGAAGCAATGTAGAGCATTAAAAGCTCGGAATTTCCCGGAGAATCCGCTAAAAGTTCTCGGGCATAAGAGGCCGCTTGCCGGAACTGTTCCAAGGATTCGGGAGCATTCCGCCGGGCGCAATGCTGCGGCGGCGCAAGAGCCAGCTCCACATAAGCACGGCGGAACACGGCATCGTTAGGTTCCTCCCGCAAATACTGCTCCACCAACTCCTGAGCAGAGCCTCCCTCCGGCAACAGCATCCGGCGTACGGAACCATACGGAACCCTCAACAACATATCCACATACATATGCCTGGCCTGCCTGTGCGCGGGATTTTCCTCCAGCAGAGAACGCATCAGCTTAGCAGCCTGTTCCAAAAATTGCCTGCGCTCCTGCTGTCCCACTTGTTCCTTGGGGCGCTTTGGGGCGGGCAAACGATGCTGCATCCATATATTCCCCTGCCCCAGCATGCGCAGTGCAAGCACCCGCTCTAAGCGCAATTCAAACGGCTCCTGCTTATCCGCGCGGCTCATAAAATCCAAAAGCAGCTCTTGCGCCCGTGTGCGCTTAGAAGCATCGTCCTGCATAAGCAAAGCCATGGACAAGCCATTTATCACCCGAGCAGCGTCCAAGGAATCCGCCTCCAGCAGCTCCAATGCGCGGGAGAAATACAATTCCGCCGTAGCCGCATCCCCGGAGCGAAGAGCAATAGTAGCAAGAGTACGGCTGGCGGATGCCATCTTATCGTCCCCTTCCTCCGCTTGGGCGGAGATAGCCTCATAATAAGGCATCAGCTCTTGCAACAGCCGTACATCCGCCTGCGTGGGTTGCCAGAGAGAATGCCCCTCCCCGTGGCGGTTAATCATACTATCAAAAATCCGGCGTAGGGAAGATTCTGCAATACGAGCATTATGCTCCGCTAAGAGCCTCTGCTCATTCTCGCTTACCAAAGAGCGATGCACTTTCACATAGCCTACACTAATGCTGGTCCACAGTAACAACACCAGCAGTACAGCCGCATGGCTCCATAATGCCAAAGCCGGATGGCGCCGTACCCACATGCTATACCGCCGCAACTGCGAGGCAGGCCGAGCCTGTACGGGTATGCCCCTCAGGTAGCGGCGCAAATCCTCCGCCATGGCGGCCATGGATACATAGCGCTCCTCCGGGGCATAGGAAATGCTCTTATTGATAATGGCTCCCAGCTCCCCTTCGTTTTTAAGCGGCGGCAAAGGATGGTGGCAAATGCGATGGATGAGAGTACCCGGTTCCGACTCTCGGAAAGCGGGGCGATTCGTCAGCAGTTCATATAGCGTCACCCCAAGGCTGTATTGGTCGCCCGCAAAAGAATTGATTCCCTGCATCAGGCGTTCCGGCGCCATATATCGAAGCGTGCCATCGTGACTCTGCGTCACCAGTGGAGCAGCCTCTCCGTTATTCAGCACCGTAGCCAGACCAAAATCACCCACGGAAAGCACACCATCCCCCGATAAAAGGAGATTTCCGGGTTTCACATCCCTATGTAAAACGCCGCAAGAATGAGCATAAGCCAGGGCATCCGCCGCCTGCAAGCCCACGCGGGCAATCGCTTCCTCCATCGGCAGCCCCGGAAAAGCCTTGCGAATACAGGAGGGCGTCACCCCTTGCCCATGGACAAGGCTCATCACATAATAACGATAATCCCCCTCCTGCCCGGCTCCGAATACCTCCACAATATTCGTATGGCGTAAGCCGGCAATCACGCGAGACTCATTTTCAAAAGCCTCACAATGGCGGCTATCCGCATTCCATGAAGGGGAAAGAATTTTAACAGCAACTTCCCGATGCAGAGACTCCTGCATAGCTCGGAAAACCGTTCCCATGCCGCCGGAGCCTATACGCTCCAGCAAACGGTACCCCCCCAAAAACTCCGGAAAAGCCGCAGTGGCGGCACTAGGCGGCCGCGTAGTCTGTCCCAAGCCCTCCATAGCAATCAATGCCGGCAAAAGCTCCCGCAAATCAGCACTGCAATCCTCGTGCAGTGCAGCAAAGGCCTCCACGGACACAGATTCCCCCCGGCGAAGCATGTCCAGAAAAAGCTCAGCAAGCTCAGCCACCTTCTCCTCCGAATCGGCGGGAGGATGTTTTTCTGCGGAATCAGGCATAGGGATTCTCAAGGCAAACCAACTCCTGAAAGCGTTTCAAGGCACGCACATAACGAATACTTGCAGCCTTGGGTTCAATTCCGAGTACAGCCGCACATTCCGCATTGCTCAATTCCTCAAAATGGCGTAACTCCAGAATTTCCCTATCACGCGCACTTAATGCTGCCAGCACACGCCGAGCCATAGCTTGGCGTTCCAATTTTTCCAAATGCGTACGAGGACTGGAAATAGTATCCGCAAAATGTGCCCAGGCGTCCACATCTGCACCGGCTTCCGGGCTGCACTCCTTCATGGCATCCCGCATACCGGCACCCAAGTGGCGGCGCTCCATATCCGCCAAAGTCTGCAAAGCCACCCGGCGGAATTTCACATAGAGAGGCACCTCCGGCTCTGCCCGGAGAAAAGCCAAACGCTTACCGCAAGCCAAATACGTTTCCTGCAACAAATCTTCCGCACTCAAGCGGCGGCGCAAACCGGAAGGCATCTTATAGCTCAGCAGCTGCAGCAGGCGTTCCCGGTGGGGAAGCCACGCCTCTGCCAGCCACAGGTTTTCCGAGGGGTACTGTTCCATGGTCTATCTCTCCTGCGTATGAAAAACGTAACCGGAGGAACAAAATCTACCTGGGAAACTTCAAACACTAACATTTTCTTCGCGCAAATCGCGCTGCATCAGCTCTTGCAAAGCCTGCTTAGCCGGCTTACCATTGTAGAGGATTTCGTACATGGCATCCGTAATGGGAGTGCGTACGCCCAAGCGACGTGCCAACTGGTATGTAGAAAGAGTATTGGGAATTCCCTCCACCACTTGGCCAATGCGCTTCTGGCACTCATCCATCGGCACTCCGGCAGCAATCATACGCCCGGCCGTTAGGTTCCGGCTATGCTCGGAATAGCAGGTTACCACCAAATCCCCCATGCCGGAAAGCCCCATGAATGTATCCATGCGCCCTCCGCGAGCCATACCTATGCGGGTCATCTCTCCCAAGCCGCGAGTAGCCAGAGCAGCCCGGGCATTATCTCCCAGCCCCATGCCTGCGCAAATGCCGCTTGCCAGAGCAAAAACATTCTTCACGGCACCACCCAGCTGCATGCTCACCACATCCGTGGTCGTGTATATACGCAGGAAATCCGTACTCATGTACTTCTGCACAGCTGTGGCAATCTCAATATCCTCGAATCCGATCAACGTCAGGCTGGGAAGGCCCAATACGATGTCTTCCGCATGATTCGGGCCGGAGAGAGCCCCCACAGGATAAGGCACCACACTGGCAAGTATCTCGCTCATTAACAAGTTTGTGTCCTTCTCGATACCCTTAGTGCAGCTCAGAATCACCGCATCCGGAGCCAAACCCACCGTGGCCAAATTCTGAGCCACATTGCGAAGCACCACACTGGGCACCACCACGATAACAAGATCTGAACCGACCACATCCGCCCAATCACTCGTCACCTTCACATGCGGAGGAAGCGGCTTAGCCCCCTCAATGGCCACAAGGCTGTGGCGCGTTTCGCGAATGGTAGTCGCCTCGGATTCAAGATAAGTCCAAAGCACCACCTCGTTGCCATTCTGAGCGGCGGTAAAAGCAAGAGCCGTGCCCCATGCACCCGCACCAATCACAGCAGTTTTCTTAAACGAACGTTCCATAGTATGAGAGAGAAAAATTATTTTTTAGAAAAAGCTTTGGGTTCCGTGCCCCGGTAAAGGCGAACAATGTTCGCACGGTGCAAATAGACCACCAGCACAAAAATGATGAACAGAACCAGCAGGAGCAAATAATCCGCACAGGAAAAAGCACCATCCGCCACACCGTACTCATACCCGGCGGCAAGCAGCATCGCCACCCCGGCCAGCATGCTGGAAAGTGAAACATAGCGCGTGCATATCATGCTCAGAATCCATGCAGACAAGGCAGATACCCCGATAATGGGGGAAAGCGCTATCAGGCAGCCGCCGGTGGTAGCCACCCCTTTGCCTCCCTTAAACCCAAGAAAACAGGTATATGTGTGGCCCAGAATCAACGCAAAAAACACCCCCAGCATCCATCCCATTTGTTCCGGATTAAAAATGGTGGCATCGCCTCCCAGCTGGTTTTTCACATAAAGCAAAGGCAGGAACCCTTTGAGAAAATCCAATGCAAAAACAGGAATCCCCCATTTCTTGCCTAAAACGCGCACTGCATTCGTGGCACCGATGTTTCCGGAGCCATGTTCCCGCAAATCAATACCATTGAGGCGCCCGGCTATATAGCCAAACGGCACAGAACCAATCAGGTAAGCGGCTACAATATACAAAAGATGCTCTACCATGTGCGTCCAGTATACTCTCTTTCTCGGATGTTGGCAACAGATTTCTGTAGCCTCCCGGCCATAATTCAATTAAGATTCTGTACCAGTAGTTCCGCAGCCAGTCGCACACACTGCTGGCAAGGCACGCGGTTTCCCCCCTTGAGCAGGCGGCAAGTAGTCGCCCCATGGGCTGCGCAGAACGACTCAGCCAGCACAGTAGCCAGTTGCGGGGCTACTTGCTGCGCACCATACAAGGCTCCGCAAGTGCCCTCCGGGGCGCGTCCTCCGCCGCACGCCGCCATTGCTTCCACCAAATCATCCCGCCCGAAAGCGGCACAAACCGTCTGGGCACAATTATACATGTACGGAGGCTGCCGGAAGGTAACCAATGCTTGTTCGACGCGTTCCATAACAGCATCATGCTAGCACAGAATATAATCCGTGTCAAGGACTTGACAGGACAGAAGCAAAGCTATAGACTCCATCCCGCAACAACCATGCTCACCATCCTTACCCTTTTCTGCCTTTTTCTGAGCAGCTATGTATATCTGCGGGCCGTGCTTCCCCTACCATGCAGCAAGGGCGTTAAAGCATTGCTGGGCATTCTTCTTGTAATCATTGCCTTCAAGTTTCATCTTTTGTACCTGTGGGAGGGGAAGAGTCTATTTTCTCCGGACTTACCGAGTTGGGTTGTACTACCGGGCGTATGGCTGCACACCGGTTTGATATTCTACTGCTTCTGCCTGCTCCTGCTGGATATCTTATATATTCTTATCCGGCTATCGGCATGGGCATGCAGGAGAAAGATGCCATTTTCGGGCGGCCGTATTCGGAACATAGTAAACCTTGCGCTTCTCGTCTTTCTTTTGGGAAGCGTGGGATATGGCGTATACCGGGCCGTACAGCTTCCGGAAGTGCGCTATGTGGACATTTCCCTGCCCAAACTACCTGCCCGGAACAAGCCTCTTCGTCTTGCCGTACTGAGCGATTTACATGCGGACAGCACGAAATCCGCTGCTTTTTTCCGGGAAATCGTACAGCGGACCAACGCCCTCAAGCCGGATCTCATCCTCATCTGCGGAGATTTTGTGGACGGAGGAGTGGAGCGCCTAGCTCCGGTGCTGGCACCACTGGCACACCTGCAATCCGGCTATGGCACCTATGCCGTGGCCGGGAATCACGATTACTTCTCCGGCTACGGAGATTGGAAAGCCTACCTGCAAGGAATAGGCATTCGCTTTCTGGATAATGAACACATTCTCACCTGCGGAGGACAACTGATTCTTGCCGGGGTAACAGACCCGGCCGCCCGAAGAGCAGGCTACACTCTGCCAAGTGCCGTCCGAGCTTTGGAAAACGCTCCGGAACATTTGCCCCGCATCCTCCTTGCCCACCAGCCCAAGCTCTTCCCCTACGCCGTTCTCTGCGGAGTGGACCTGCAAATCTCCGGGCACACGCACGGCGGCATGGCTCCGGGTCTGCGCCAGCTTGTGGCGCTCTTTAACGGCGGCTACGTTTCCGGATTATATCGGCACGGAGATGCACGACTCTACGTTTCCAACGGCACAAGCCTTTGGACAGGTATGGCCATAAGACTGAATACCCCGGCAGAAATCACCCTCATTACCCTGCGGGGGGGGAGCTAACCCGGGGGCTGCTGTCAGCATTTTGCTCGGATTGCGCTTGAAAAAAAGCGGCATTGGGTGTATAAGGCGCGCATGTCTACGCCTGTACGCACACGCTTTGCCCCCTCCCCCACCGGTTACCTGCACATCGGGGGAGCCCGCACCGCTCTGTTTAACTACCTCTTTACCCGTAAAATGGGGGGCACTTTTGTCCTCCGCATAGAGGATACGGACCAGGAGCGCCATGTGGAAGACGCCATGAAGGCCATCTTTACCGGCATGAGCTGGCTGGGGCTGGATTGGGACGAAGGCGAGGGCAAAGGCGGCAATTATGCCCCCTACTTCCAAAGCCAGCGCAAGGATATATACGACCGCTACTTCCAAAAGCTCGTAGACATGGGCCGCGTGTACGAATGCCCGGCGCCCAACAAACGCGATAAAAACGGCGATGAAATACCCGGCACAAGCGAAGGCACCGTGTGGCGCTTCCGCTTCAAGCGTGAGGGAGTCATGACCTTGCATGACATGGTTTGCGGCGATATTTCCGTGGATTACAACAACGTGGACAACACGCCGGATATGGTAGTTAAACGCACGGATGGTTCCTATATCTTCCATCTGGTAAACGTGGTGGATGACATCGAGATGAAAATCACCCACGTCATTCGCGGGGAGGACCACATCATGAACACCTTTAAGCACTTGCAGCTTTTCGATGCCTTTGGCGCGAAACCTCCGGTGTATGCCCACATCCCGCTCATCCAAAACCCGGATGGTTCCAAGATGAGCAAACGTGATGTAGGCGCCCAGCTGGGCAACTACCCGGAGGAGGGCTTCCTGCCGGATGCCGTGGTCAACTTTATCGCCCTGCTGGGCTGGAGCCCCAAGAGCGATGCGGAGGTATTCTCCAAGGAAGACCTCATCCGGCTTTTCTCGCTGGAAAACGTAAACCGAGCTGCCGCCAAGTTCGACATCACCAAATGCAAGTGGATGAACCAGCAGCACATTATGCGCCTGGCTCCGGAAAAGTTTGTGGAGCTTTCCCTGCCATTCTGTCTGCAAGCCGGGCTGGAGGATACAGCCCAGCTGCGGGCACTCATCCCGGCTGTCCAAACCAAGGTGCAACTGCTCAGCGAAGTTCCGGCATGGGTAAAGTGGCTGCAAGTTCTGGAGTACGAGGAGGAGTCCATGGCCAAATTGCAGGAAAATGCCGGGGAAATGCTTAAACTCTTTGCCGCAGCCGCACGCGAGCTGCCGGAATGGAACGGCGAAGCTGCCATGCAGCTGGTAAAACCCATGACCAAAGCACACGGAGTCAAGGTGGGAGCCATGATGTTCCCCCTGCGCATGGCGCTAACCGGCTGCCACGCAGGTCCCGGTATCGATGTGGTTATGCAGACGCTCGGTCGCGAAGAAGTGCTGCGCCGCATTGAGATATTCCCCTGCTGATTCTGCTGCTCCGCCACCATGCGCACCACCGATTTCGACTATACCCTGCCGGAAGAACTGATTGCCGACCGCCCCCTGCCGGAGCGTTCTGCCAGCCGCATGCTGGTGGTACACCGGGATACAGGACATATTGAACACCGGCACTTCTCCGACATTCTGGAATATGTGCGCCCGGGGGATCACTTCGTATTGAATGATACAAAGGTAGTTCCCGCGCGCTATTTCAGTAACGATGGAAGCATCGAACTCGTGCGGGCAGGGCTGGCTCAGGAATTGGTGTGGAAGTGCCTTGTGCGCCCCGGTAAAAAAATGAAAATCGGGCGCACGGTGCAAATAGGCGATGCCACAGGCACAGTCGAATCCATAGATGATGAAGGTTACCGCTACATTCGCTGGGATAAAATGGTGGACGAGGATACCCACGGACGACTCGCTCTCCCCCACTACATGAATCGAGAGAGCGACCCCAGCGATAAAGAACGCTACCAAACCATTTACGCAGCCCACGAGGGCGCCATTGCCGCTCCCACGGCAGGTCTGCATTTTACCCCGAGCATCCTCCAAGCTATTCCCCACAGCTTTGTAACCCTCCATGTGGGCGTGGGCACATTCCGCCCCGTCAAGGTAGAGCAAGTGGAGGACCACCATATGCACCGAGAGAGCTTTTGCATGCCGGAAGCCACTGCCGCTGCCATCGAAGCAGCACAAAGAGTCATCGCCGTGGGAACTACCAGTGTGCGCGTGCTGGAAACACTGGCCACACGCCATGGGCGCCCCCTGTCCCCCGGCTGCGGAGATACGGACATCTTTATCTACCCCGGCTACGAGTACAAAGTAACAAATGCCCTGCTAACAAACTTCCACCTGCCGCAGAGTACCCTCATCATGCTCGTATGTGCCTTTGCCGGTAAAGAACTCATTATGGAGGCATACCGCCAAGCCGTGGAACAGCGTTACCGCTTCTTCTCATACGGCGATTGTATGCTGATACTTTAAGACCACCATGCTCGGCGGCATATCACAGGAACTACTACTGGGTGGCAGCATGTCCCTCTTGGCCGGGTTAAGCACCGGCATCGGTGCAGCAGCAGCCCTGTTTTTAAAACGCTCGGACACTCGCTTCCTCACCTTTGCCTTGGGAGCCAGCGCAGGGGTGATGGTATACATTTCCTTCATGGAACTCATGCCGGAAGCCACGCACATGCTGGAAAAAAACGGGCAAGCCACATGGCCCGGCACGCTTTCATTTTTTTCAGGAATGGCCTTAGCCTGTTTGATTGACCGCTGCATCCCCGAAGATGAAAACCCACACGAGGTGCGCGAAGCCGGACTGCTGCAAATGGAACACGCCCCCGGCCAGTTTTCCGGCTCCGCCGGCATCCGCCGCTCCGCACTGTTGTTCACTCTGGCCATCGCCATCCACAACTTTCCGGAAGGAATCGCCACAGTGGCCGCAGCCTTCGATTCCCCGGAAATTGCCACATCCGTAGCACTGGCCGTAGCCATTCATAACATCCCGGAAGGAATGGCCGTGGCTCTGCCCCTGCTGTATGGCACCGGCAACCGCAGCAAAGCCTTTGGCTGGGCCACACTTTCCGGCTTAGCAGAACCGCTGGGCGCACTGGCAGCCATGCTCATTCTGCTCCCCTTCCTGAGCCCCACACTCCTAGCCACTCTCTTTGCCGGAGTGGCGGGCATTATGGTTTACATTTCCTTTGATGAGCTCTTACCTATGGCAGAACGCTGGGGACACCACCACCTTTCCATTTACGGCGTGGCCGCAGGCATGCTCATTATGGCACTTGTTCTGTAAAAATTACAGCTGCTGCTGCAAAACGGCGTGAGCGCGAGCAGCCACGGCCTCCGGCTGCTCCCCACTCTCCCCCGCCACTTGCACGCGAAAGCAAACTCCCGGGCGTCGGTAATACACCACCGACAAAGAAATCCCGCCCTCCGGGGTACAAAGAGCATAGCCCCCCACAGGCACCGAACAATCCGCCTGCAACAAACGCAAAAACTCCCGCTCGCACCGAATGCAAAGCGAGGTCGGCACATCATTCACCGCCGAAACCAAAGCACATGTCTCGGCATCATCCCGGCGCGTTTCCAGCGCAATGGCCCCCTGCCCCAAAGCAGGCGCAAATTCATCCGGAGATAGGATTTCCACCCCCAAGCGACAGCCATCCACCACGATTTCCTCCCGGCCGTATCCCAAACGATTCAATCCGGCTCGAGCCAAAAGCGTACCCTGCACCGCCGGGTTTTCCACCAGCTTCCGCAAACGTGTAGCCACATTTCCGCGCACCGGCACCGTATCCACAAGCCCCTGCCAGCGGCTATGCACCAAATGCGTACGGCGAACACTCCCCGTAGCCACAGTAGCACCGGCAGCCCACTCCACACCCGGCTTGTACACCAGCGCATCCCGAATATCCTCCCGGGGCAATACGGCAGCCAAGCAAAAACGAGTATCCAGCACCCCCGGCATATCCTTCAAACTATGCACGGCGCAATCAATCTCCCCGGCAGCAAGAGCCTCCTCAATCGTCGCGATGAATACCCCCTTATCCCCGGTTCCCGTGGCGGCATTAACCTGATGCAGCGGAATATCCGTACGCTGGTCCCCCGGTGTGGAAATCACAATATATTCACACTGCAAGCCGGGATGCGCCTGCTGCAAAGCCGCTATGGCCAAACGGGTTTGAGCCAAAGCCAGCTCACTGCCTCGTGTACCGATTCGGAGAGTCCTCATGCAGGGATTCTATCGCAGCCCCTCCCGGCGTGCAAGGGCGAATTGCGGCAACACTTACCGCCGATGGCGATGATGCCTCGAATGCGAGCAGCGCGGCCTATGTGCCTCCCTGTGGTGGCAGCGCGGAGGCGGCGGAACCAGAGGATAGCAATGGTGCCGATGCCGATGAACATAGGGCAGGCACGGATAGGCATGGTGCGACGAATACACGGGAACAGGCGGAGGAGGAGGCGGTAAAACTTGCGGGCACACCGGCACCGCCGGAACAGGTGGCGGCACGGGAACTCCCACGCCTACATTCAGTACCACATCCGCATACACGATTCCGGCACCATACAACAGCAAACCACACCATATTGCTCTCATACAAATATAAGCGCGCCACATGCCCGTTTTTATTCGAACCGCAGCCCGGGGAAGGCACAGTTTGGCGTTGACTTGGCAGTATAGGGGTGGTACGCTCACCCCATGTCCAACAACGCAGACCTGAAAGAACAAATTCTGCAACTTAAAAAAGAACGCAACGCCATCATTCTGGCACATAGTTACCAGCGGCCGGAGATTCAGGATATTGCCGACTTTGTGGGGGACTCTTTGGCCTTGGCTCGCAAGGCGCAGGAGGCAGAATGCGATACCATCGTTTTCTGCGGTGTACATTTTATGGCAGAAACAGCCTGCATTCTCAACCCCACGCGCAAAGTGCTGCTCCCGGATTTAAATGCGACCTGTTCGCTGGAGGCTTCCTGCCCGGCGGAGGAGTTAGCCGATTTCCTGCAAAAAAACAAGGACAAGAATTACTATGTGGTGGCCTATGTGAACTGCTCCATCGGAGTAAAGGCTCTGGCAGACGTGATTGTAACCAGTGGTAACTCCCAGCGCATTATTGAAACAGCGCCTACAAATCGCCCCATCCTCTTTGTGCCGGATCGTAATCTGGGAGCATGGACGGCCGCCCGCACCGGGCGGGAAATGGTACTCTGGAATGGAGCCTGCCATGTTCACGAACGCTTTACGAGGGACCAAGTTCTGGCCATGAAGGAAAAATACCCGCAAGCAGCCGTTGTGTGCCACCCCGAGTGCCAAGAACCCATCCGCCTGCTGGCCGACCACATTTGCTCCACGGAAAAGATGATTCCCTACTGCCGAGAAAGCGCCGGCAATAGCTTCATCATCGTCACGGAAACAGGCATTCTGCACCGCCTCCGAAAGCTGGTTCCCGGCAAGGAATTCATCCCCGTCACCATGGACCAATGCTCCTGCGCAGAATGCGAATACATGAAACTCAACACATTGGAGAAGCTCCGCAACTGTCTGCGGGATATGCAGCCCGAAGTAAAGGTGGAAGCATCCCTGCGGCAGAAAGCGGAAAAGCCCCTACTGCGCATGCTGGAGCTTTCCCTTTGAGCGGTAAAGGAGTGAGCATTCCGCCCCCCCCGAATCCATGAATCTCGCCCCCCATATTCTGGCTCACGGCAATTGGATTTCCACAGAGGAATTCATGGAGCTGGCTCTGTACGATGATTTGGGCGGTTATTACAACAGCAATATCACAAATATCGGCTTTCGGGGGGATTTCTCCACCACCGCCACCATGAGCGACCTGCTTGCCCGCAGGCTTGTGCAACAGTGGAAACAGGCCTGCGATGCCGCAGGATGCCGCCTTCCCTTTATCGAAATTGGCGGAGGCAATGGAGACCTCGCCATGGGCATTGCTCGCACTCTGGGCTTCTTCGGCCGCATGCAAGCACGCTACTACATGGTAGACCGCGCTCGCGCACTGCGCTCCTTACAACAAATGGTAGGGGGAAATTTTGTGCGTGTGTATCCGGAAATGGAAGCCGCATTGAAGCATGCCCGAGGACGCGCCTTCATCTTCTGCAATGAACTGCCGGACGCCTTCCCGGCTCGCCAATTTGTATACCAGGAGCAAGAATGGCTGGAACTGGGCTTCGCGGTGGAAGAGGGGCGAATTATCCGCGCAGCGGCTCGGCGCCCCCTTCCGGCTTCCTCTGCCTTTACCCACTGGGCCAAGGAAGGACAAATTATCGAAGTACACGAGAGCTACCACAAATGGTATGCCAACTGGCAACAGCACTGGTGCTGCGGCTGCTTTGTGACCATCGACTACGGAGAACTCAATGAAACGCTCTACCACCGCCGCCCTCAAGGCACCCTGCGGGGATACAAAGCGCACCAGCTCCTCTCTGTGGAGGAGTTACCCGCACTAGCCGGGCATTGCGACATTACCGCCGATGTCAACTTTACAGACTTGCAGGAATTAGCCAAACGCTGCGTGGGGGATGTTATCCAATACACCAGCCAGCACGATTACCTGAAAGCTCTGGCAGACCCCGCCTCTGCGGCGGACAGACACCTCATCGCCGTCCCCGGAGCCGGAGACCACTTCAACGTTCTCATCCAGCAGCGCTTTGATGCCTGAAAGGCTCAATTAGAGAAATACGCACTGCGGTAATAACCATTCTTGGCATCCACCTTTTTAGTGGCTTCCTCCTGGTGCCAAGCCACAATTTTGCGGAAATGGTACAAATCCGTACGCAAACTACCGCTGTGCGTACCCCAGTTGTTATTGTAGAAGCCGTACAGTGCCTTCATATACTTCTTGTATGTGGCAAGGCGTTTACCGGCCTGCTTTTCGTGTATAGCTTTCAAATCACTCAGCGTAATATCGAAACCGTTCCACTTAACACTACCACTGGCAGAATTGGAGCTACGGTAATAAGGATATATAGGCTCGTACTGAGCCAAAATCGCTTTCACCTTTTTCTCCGCCTCCACATATTCCATGGGGGAATCCACACGCTTCATAATCTGAATGACCTTCCCCACATCCTTGTACTCTTTAACCACCCATGATTTGACCGCCGCAGCCTTGCGATTATTCCACTCCTTGCTCCCCGGAGGCGGTAACTTCTCATCCGCACTTGCGGAGATGGGCAAACAGGAAACCGCTGCCGCAGACAACACCATGGCAACACACAAAGACTTGAATAGAGAACGGATAGCTGTCATCGTCAAAACCACAGGGCACATATAACATATAAACTCCCCATTTTCAAGCATAAAAACCACTCTTAAACTTTTAACGGGTCTGTTTCAAATCTGCTGGTAGAAAGAATGCCCGGTTTTGTGCTTTCTT
>CAYSYD010000031.1:0-20178 GCA_964435145.1 uncultured Akkermansia sp. | reverse complement strand
CTCATGAATGCTCTATTTTACCAGTTTTTACCAGCAGATTTGAAACAGACCCAAAGAAGAAGCACCCTCTCTGTTAGGAGGGTGCTTCTTAGTTGTTGAAAATCAACAAAAGGCTTTATTTCTTTTTGATGGTGTAATCCTTCCAATTAAGGATGTGATCCCCCTGTCCTTCGTGGAGACGTTCTCCATCCTTGGAAACGATAATGATGCGCGGAATGGTGGGAGGCGGTGTGAAAGCAGGCAGTTTGGTCACGTTGGGGTTCATCATCCAAAGCAGTGGGAACTTCGCCTTGTATTTTTCCACATAGGCTTTTGCTGCATTTTCTGTACGGTCGCATCCCAGCAGGATGATTTCCACCTTGTTCTTTTTCATCTCCGGATAGGCTTTGACGATGTCGGGCATAATCATACGGCAGGGGCTGCACCAGCTGGCGGAGGAGAGGTAGATGTAATAATCCGCCTCTAAATCGGGTTGAGCATTAAGGAAATCGATATCCTTAATCACTTGTGAGACTGCGGGCTGCTTGGGAGCAACCTGCGCGATTTCCTGTCCCGCCTTGTTTTTCGTACTTGCTACAGCATCGGCTGTTTTTCCTTTTGTCCCGGAAACGAGCCCCTCACCGGCGGCAATCGTATCCTTCATGACCTGATCGGCCTCGTTGACAAAATCGTTAAAGGAGGGAATTTGGGCGAAGTTGGGGCTCGCTGTGGCGAATGCCAGCATCCCGATGGTGGAAAAAAAATGTCTCATAACGGCTCTGAATCTATCACACATCCGGGGGCGAGTCAAGCTTCGGTAAAAAATGCGCAGCCGGGCGGAATCTGAGGTGCTTTTTGGGGGGCAGGTTTCGGATGCTTCCGGTGGCAAGGTTGTATCCTCTGCGGGCACTGCTCCTCTCTGTATGGAAAGTGCCAAAGTGGGCAATATGCAATTTTTTGTCCTCTTTCACCGCTGCGAGTACGGATGCAAGCACCGCCTCCACAGCTGCGGAGGCGGTGTTGCGGGTGGCTCCGGGGCCCATATAGCGCTGCACCCGGGCTATAAGTTGCTTCTTGTTCACTTCTTAGTAAGGGCATCACGAATTTCCCGCAGCAGCAGGATGTCCTCCGGCGTGGGTGCCGGGGCAGGGGGGGGCGGTGCCGGTTCTTCTTTTTTTACCCGAAGTTTACACACAAGACGCACTGCCCAGAAAATCGTGAGCGCGATGATGAGAAAATCCAGTACCGTTTGGCAGAATACACCGTATTTAATCACAGGCGCCCCTTCCTCTGAGCTGAGTGCATAGCTCATTTCCGCCAGATTTTTGGTATCCCCGGTAAGCATGGATATGGCGGGCATAATGATATCGTTCACCAAGGAGGTGACAATTTTGCCGAAGGCTCCGCCGATGATGACACCAACGGCCATATCGACTACGTTTCCTTTGAGTGCGAATTTCTTAAATTCGTCAATCCATGCCGGTTTGAGTTTCTTAATCATATTGAGCATCAAATGGGTTAGATTTTTTTGAAAGCCTTGGTACCCCACTCTTGGCAGGTCCAAGTAATGCCATCCTCCGAAGTGAAGATACATACTCCTCCCGTAGCCACCTTGATGTCGTATTCTGCACAGAAGGCGGCATAATCTCCGGTGATGACCGGGGCGAAGCGAATCGTACCATTGGAGGATACACAGAGCATAATGTCGCCCTCGTTTACTTCGGCGGCCAAGCTCATCCAGTTATCGCGGATTTGCTGCACATCTACCTTCCAGCCCGGGGGGACTGTGGCGTCTGCATTCCACTGTTCAATAATGGCCTCGCCCTTGGCATCCAGTTCCTCTGCACTAAGTGTGGCAGGGTCGATACTTTCCTGCTGGGCGGCCAAAGCCCCTAAGCGGGCTTTCACCTGTTCCTCCGTTTTATTTTCATCCGGGCCGTAATCCACCTCGATGAAGCGGTGGTCCGGCTCTACGGGGCAGGAGCATCCTGCGGCTTCTGCGGCTAGAGCCGCTGTGCCCATTGTGCGCTTGAGCGGGGCTGCCAGAATGCGGGTGGGAACAAGCCCCAATTTTTTGAGATACAGGCCGATGCCGCGTCCGCGCTCCTCCTCTACAAGGGGGAGATCCGTGTGGCAGCCGACTCGGGTGGGTGTTTCACCTTTGGCAAAGGTGTTCCCATGGCGTGCAATGATGAGTGTTTTCATGATGGCGGTGGCGTAATGAATTGTGTAGGAAAAGGTTAGGCTAAATCCTCTTCGATGCGGAGATTATTCACAATGTATTGGCGGCGGTCATCGGTATTATCGCCCATATAGAAACGGAGGATTTCCTTAAGATTGTGGGCATTTTCCAGCGTTACTTCCTCCAGCCGGATATCAGCACCGATGAAGTTTTTGAATTCCGCCGGGGAGATTTCGCCCAATCCTTTGAATCGTGTAATTTCCGGATTTTTGCCCAGCTCGCGCACAGCGTGGTCTCGCTCTGCCTCGGAGTAGCAGTAGAGGGTTTTCTGTTTATTGCGTACGCGGAAAAGTGGTGTTTGCAGGATGTATAAATGCCCCTCGCGAATGAGGTCCGGGAAGTATTGGATGAAGAAGGTGAGCAGTAGCAGCCGGATGTGCATACCATCCACATCCGCATCCGTTGCGATGATGACCTTGTTGTAGCGTAAGTCATCCATGCTGCGGTCAATGTTAAGCGCAAGGTGCAGGAAGTCCAGTTCTTCGTTGCGTTTTTCCTCGAAGAGAGCCGCACGGTTCATCCCAAAGCTATTGGCCGGTTTCCCGCGCAGGGAGAACACGGCTTGCGTTTCCGCATCTCGTGCCGTGGTGATGGAGCCGGAGGCGGAATCGCCCTCTGTGATAAAGAGCATGGTGTCCTTAGCGCGTTTGTGCTTGGTGTCGAAATGTACGCGGCAATCGCGCAGCTTGCGGGTGTGGATTTTTGCTTTTTTGGCGCGTTCTTTGGCCACTTTACCGGTTACGCCGGCCACTTCTTTACGCGTCTTTTCGCTTTCTTTGATTTTTTCCTCCATGGCCTCCCCGATTTCCGGGTGGCGGTGCAGGTAGTTGTCCAGTTCCCGGGTAAGGAAATTCAGCACAAAGGTGCGAATGGTTTCTTTGCCCGGGCCCATGGTGTTGCTGCCCAATTTTGTTTTTGTTTGGGATTCAAACACCGGCTCGATGACTTTGATGCTGATGGCGGCCTGAATGCCGGAGCGTATGTCGGAGCCTTCGTAAGTTTTTTTAAAATAACCTTGGAGGGTTTTGACGATGGCTTCTCGGAAAGCGGCTTGGTGGGTGCCGCCCATGGTGGTGTGCTGGCCATTCACAAAGGAATAGTAGGATTCTCCGAACTCGTCCCCATGGGTAATGGATACTTCGATATCGTCCCCGCTCAAGTGAATGGGGGCGTATAGGGGCTCTTCTTTCATTTCCTCTTTCAGCAGGTCGAGCAAGCCATTACGGGAGGAAATGTTACGCCCGTTCAGATTGATGATGAGTCCGGTGTTCAGGTAGCAATAGTAGCGGCACATGCGCTCCACAAACTGCATGTTGAAAGCGGCATCCGCCGCGAAAATGCTGCGGTCTACCATAAAGGCCACTCGTGTGCCGTCCGGCTGGTCGGTATTCTCTGTGCAGTCCGAGCCCGGCACTATTTCCCCTTGGCGGAAGAGGATGCGCCGGGTTTGCCCTTCGCGGTAGGCTTGTATTTCAAATGTTTCCGAGAGGGCGTTAACGGCTTTGATGCCCACACCATTGAGCCCTACGGATTTTTTGAATGCCTCGCCATCGTACTTGCCGCCGGTATTGATTTTTGCGGCGCATTCATACAGTTTTCCCAGCGGAATGCCGCGCCCGTAATCCCGAACTTCACAGAGGCCCTCCTTGGTAATGGTGATGAGGATTTTTTTACCTACCCCCATAACGAATTCATCGATGGAATTATCCACTACTTCTTTGAGCAGCACATACAAACCATCGTCCGGCATGGAGCCATCTCCCAGCTTGCCAATGTACATACCCGGACGCAGGCGGATGTGTTCCCGCCAGTCCAGCGTTTGAATGTCGTCCTCCGTATACTCGCCTTCCATGGAATGTTGCTATATTACATGAAACTTAATCATGTTGCAAGCCAGAAAGAATGAAAGCCCGCCGGGGGCGGGCTTTCGGTGGCGGAAAAGCAGTAGGGAATTATTCATTCTCCTCGGCGTCCAAGCGCTCATAGGCCAGCACTTCGTCCGGGTCCTCTCCGTGGTGGGCTTTTTCTACCTTGGAGCGGAAGAGCTTCATGATGAATACAAATGCAGGCGGAATGAAGAATACGCCCACGGCTGTGGCAATGCTCATGCCGATGACTACCACCACGCCGATGGAGTTGCGAGCCAGCGCGCCGGACCCCACTGCAGTGACTAACGGTACGCAGCCCAGAATGAATGCGAAGGAAGTCATCAGAATCGGGCGCAAGCGCATACGTGCTGCAATAACGGCCGCTTCCATCAGGCTCTTGCCGCGCTCCATTTGCAGTACTGCGAATTCTACAATGAGAATGGCATTCTTAGCTGCCAGCCCCACCAGCATTACCAGACCTATCTGCGCATAGAGGTTAAGCTCCAGACCAAACATCCACAGCCCGAGGAAGGCCCCCAGCACAGCTACCGGTACGGAAAGGAAAATGGCCAAGGGCAGGGTCCATTTCTCGTACAGGGCGGCCATGATGAGGAAGGCAAATATGCCGGAGAGGGTGAAGATGGCACCCAGCCCCAAGCCATCCTGAACCTTCTTCTCTTGGAAGCTCATGTCGATGTATTCCATGGCGAACTTGGTGGTATCCATAGTTTGGGCGAAGACTTCTTCCACTGCGGCCATGGCCTGAGCGGTGGAATAGCCCTCTGCAGGAGTAACGGAGATTCGGCCGGAGTTGTAGTTGTTCACATGGTACACGAATTCCGTATCTGCAATATCCTTAATGGTGGTAAGGGTACTCATCGGCACGGATTCACCCTTGGAGTTGGTTACATAGAAGTTGGCAATCTGGTCCGTATTGGCTCGGCTGCGTCCCTGTGCTTGCAAGTATACTTGCCACTGCTGGCCGAATTGCGTGTAATAGTTCACAAAGCTGGAGCCGTTGAAGCATTGTAGCAGGGCATTAGCCGCTGAGTAATCCACTCCCTGAGCCAAGCACTTGTCCTTATCAATGGCGATGCTTTTTTGCGGCACCTGAGGCAGCATCATGTCGGATGCCTTTGCAATGGCCGGGTGCTTCATCAGCTCGCGTTCCAAGCGTACCACCTGCTCGTAGAGCGTGGCCACGCCTTGGCCTTCGAGGTCTTCCAGAACAAAGGAAATATCATTACCTGTACCCACGCCGGGAATGGCCGGCGGGCTTACAAGGAAGGAGACACCATCCACGCCGCTCATGGCCAGTTTGGCGGAAATGCGTTTCTGCACATCATCCGCTGTCGGGATTTCTCCATTTTCCATCACCGGGCGGTCTGCATAAGGCTTGAGGCAACAGAAGAAGGAAATGGCGTTCGTGGTTTGCACGCCGATGACGATGTTCATACCGATGATGGAAACGCCGAATTCCGTAGAAGGGTCGGAAAGGATGACGTTCTCCACGGTTTTCACCTGCTCGGTGAGGCGTTGCAGGGAAACACCCGGTTTCATAATGACACCGCCCAGCAGGAAGCCCTGGTCCTCCGAGGGGAGGAATCCGCCGGGTACCTGCTTTGCTACCGGAATAATCGCGGCGCACAGCAGTGCCAGTCCGCCCATGGCTATGACGAGGTGGCGGCAGAGGAACCCGCACATTTTGGCAAATACCTCCGCTACGGCGTTGTAGCTCTTGTTAAAGATGTTGTAAAGCGGGGTGAGCAGGGATTTATGCTCTGCTTTGGGTTTGAGCATCAACGCCGACAAGGCCGGAGAAAGGGTGAGCGCGTTGAATGCGGAGATGAGCATGGAAATAGCAATCGTAACAGCAAACTGCTGGAAGAGGGTGCCGGTGATGCCCGGAAGAAGCACGGAGGGAAGGAACACGGCCGCAAGTACGAGAGCAATGGCCACCACGGGACCGCTCACTTCCTTCATGGCGGCAAAGGTGGCTTGGCGCGGAGTCATGCCTTTTTCCATGTGCGATTCCACGGCTTCCACCACCACGATGGCATCGTCCACCACGAGACCAATGGCCAGCACCATGCCCAGAAGGCAAATCGTGTTGAGTGTGAAGCCCAGTACCGGGAAGAAACAGAAAGTCGTTATGAGGGATACCGGCACGGCAATTAGCGGAATGAGTGTGGCTCGCCACCCTTGCAGGAATACGAATACCACAATGGCCACCAGCACGAGTGCCTCTACCAGTGTGTGGATAATCTCCGTGATGGAATCTCGCACGGTGGTAGTGGTATCCAGTGCCACAAAACCGCGCATGCCTTCCGGCATTACCTTCTCTTTTTCTGCAAAGAGTTTTTTGAGGTTGTTCACAGTTTCGATAGCATTGGAATTAGCCGCCTGATATACGGCCAAAACGGTGCAGGGGTGCCCATTGACGCGACCCGCCAGAGAGTAACTCTGAGAGCCGAGTTCAAATTGGGCAATATCCCGCAGGCGCACGGCCTGAGTGCCCTGCTGGCGTACGATGATGTCCCCGAATTCCTCTACGGATTCCACTCGGCCTTTGTTGCGGATAGTGTAGGTGAATTCCTGCCCATCCGGCATGGGCTCTGCACCCACTGCGCCACCGGGGTTAATGGCATTTTGAGTGCTGACGGCATTATACACCTCGCTTACGGAAATGCCTTTTTGAGCCATTTTTTCCGTGTCCAGCCAGATGCGGACGGAGAATCGCCCGCCGAATACCATCACATCACCCACGCCTTTGACTCGCTTAACCGGGTCCACTAGGTTCAGGTAGGCATAGCCTGTAAGAGCCGTGGGTTTGAAGAAACCGTCCGGGGAATCGAGTGCATACAGCATGAGCGGCAGCCCGGAGGATTGCTTGATGGTGATGCCCATTTGCGATACGGTGGTGGGCAGCTGGCTGGTTGCCTGGCTGTATCGCATGTAGGTATTCTGTTGGTTGGTATTCGCGTTGGAGCCCGCCTCGAAAACAACGTTGATACTGCATGAGCCGTTGTTACTGGAGGTGGAGTTCATGTAATCCATCTTTTCAATGCCGGAGAGCTGCAGCTCAATGGGGGTGGCGACGGCATCCGCCACTTCCTGAGCATTAGCACCGGGGTATGTGGCACTCATCTGGATGGTGACCGGGGTAATGTCCGGGTACTGCGAGATGGGAAGAGCCATCATGCAGATGATGCCCAGTAGCGTGGTCACGATGGAGATAACGCCGGCAATGATGGGGTGTTTAATGAAAAACGGAGACATATGCGGTGTACTTGTTGATGGTGAATAGCTTACTTGGCATTACCCGCGGCTTCCGGCTGCGCGGTAACGGAGGGTTCCACCGTCTTGGTGGGTGTGTAGATGAAGGGCGTGGGTGTCAGTTTGTTGACATCGGCTCCGGCGGTAGCGTTTGCGGCGAAGCTCTGGGCTGCCATCATGGAGCCTTCCACCACCACAGGGGTGTTGGCAGGATTCTCGAAGCCCATGCCCTTCAGTACCATTTCCATCACGCTGTTGCAGCCTTGCCCGCGGGCGATGATGTCCAGCTCATCCTGAGCATCGGCCATTTTGAGAGCCATGGCGCGGAAGGTGCGGGCCGCATTGTAGCGCAGCAGCAGCTCGCCCCAGTTTGCGGCCCCGGAGTTCCTCAAATCATCTTCCGTAAGGGTTTTGCCCTGTTGCTTCTCCAGCAGCTCTTTATAGCCGGATGCACCGGCTTGCCGGAGGAGGAATTCTCCCCAATCTTTCACTTTTGCTCCCCCCAGCACAAGAGCTTCCAGACTGGGTGCCTTTGCCTTGGCCAGCATGAGGGCACTCACAGAGGCTCGATCTGCATCGATAACCTGCATGGGCTGCACGATTTCCTTGCCGTCCGGGTTCGCAACGGGGATGGTGACCAGCGGCCCCTTGGTAATGGGGAGCATGGCCGGTGTGTTATCCGGTTTCAGCAGGATAATCAAATCCATCCCTTTGGCATTGAGTGGTGCGCGTGCCGGGACTAGACATGCATGCCGGATGGGCGTCAAATCGGCACGAATCCGCACGGGCATGCCGCTGCGAAGCTCTGCGTCTGCATTGTCCACTTGGCCGATGACTTTGAGCGTGCCGGTAGTGGTGTTGATGGAGTTGTCTGCGGTGACAACGCGACCAAGGTGCGGGTAAACGGCTCCGTTTTCGAGGATGATTTCAAATTCTCCCTTTTGGTCCTGTTTGCCTGCGGCTACTTTCTGGCGGTAGGTGGCAATACCGGCCAGAGTGGCTTTACCACTCATATCAAAATCCACACGCATGGGGTGGACGGAGGAGAGCGTAACCAGTGGTTGGGCATCTTCCGGGCTCACCAGCGCGCCGATGGAGGGCTTGCGAATACCGATTCTGCCATCGAAGGGTGCGGTGATGGTGGTGTAGCTCAGGTTGATTTTAGCTTGTTTAACGGCGGCTTCGCTTTGCGCCACAGAGGCTTCGGCTTTTCTCAAATCCGCTTCACTTGTTTCTACAGCGGTAGCAGCATCTGTTACGGTTTTGTCGGAAATGGCTCCCGGTGTGGCAGCGCTGAGCTTTCGGTATCGCTCGTAGTTGATTCGGCTCATTTCCAGCTGTGCGGCGGCTTGCTCTTTTGCTGCTTCTGCCGCAGCAAGGTTGGCAAGTGCCTTATCTAAATCTGCTTTGTAAGGGGCGGGGTCAATTCGGAAGAGTACATCCCCCTTTTTTACTAATGAGCCATCCTTAAAGTTTTGGCTAATGAGGAATCCGCTCACTCGGGGGCGGATGTCTGTTTCTTCCACCCCGCGCAGGTGGCCGTACCAGGTTTCCTGCACGGAGACATCCTGCTGGAGCATGTTACGAACTTTAACCGGGAATGGGGGCAGTGTGGCTTCTGCCGCAGATGCCTGCGCAGCACCGGCCTGCTGTTGTTTTGCTTGGGCGGCGGCTACTGCGGGCAGAGGCGCCGGGCGGAAGGAAAAAGCCTCCGTTTTGATAGTGCCGGGGGTGGCATCTTTGGGTAAACGGCTATTGGCGGAGGAGGTGGTAACCGCAAACATGCTGTTTTCACGGTCCGTTACGATGAGTGCCTCTTCCGGGGATTCTATGCCGAATGCTTTGAGTCGCTCTGCAAGGGGAATATCGTAATCCTGCACGGATACCAATGTCTGCTCGGAGCTAAAGCCATCGGTCTCCGTTACTGTTACAGTGTATTCCCCGCCCACATTCACCGGCACCATGTGGGGGATGTTTTTCTTATCCACCACAACGATAAAGCTGTTAAGCAGTACGGTGCGGATGGCATCCTTGTGTACCAGAAAGGCGGGCTTGGTCTTTAACGGTACTCGTACGCGCACGGGCATGCCGGCGCGGAGCAGGCGGGAAGGGTTGGGTATGGCTCCTTCTATATCCAGCAACCCGGAGTCCGTGAGTTGGCTTTCCATGGAGACGATGCGCCCGGGATGTTCGTATTGGCTGCCGTCTTCCATAACCAGTTCAAAGGAAGAATGCTCGCCGGGCTGTTTGCCGATGTTGCTGCTGACAAGGTAGTCCCCGCTAATGGAAAAATCCACCCGGATGGGGTCTACCAAGGCTATGTTGGTCAGCACGGTGGCCGGGCTTACTAATTCCCCTTGGGATGCCTTTGCCGCACCTACGATACCATCGTAAGGCGCGCGAATAATGGTGTAGTCTAAGTTGATTTGTGCGTTGTTAACGGCGGCTTTGTTTTGCTCCACATTGGCTTTGCAGACATCCACCTGAGCCTTGGCCATTTTCCGGGTTTGCTGGGCATCGGTGAGGTCTTTTTCGGACACGGCACTTGTTTTGACGAGTTGGCTGTATCGCGCCACGTCCATATCCGCTTTTTTGGCGGAGGCTTCCGCAGCAATGAGTGCTGCTTCTGCAGCCTGAAGGTTGGCTTTAGCCCGTTCCAGCTCTGCGGCATAAAGCTCCGGGTCGATTCGGAAGAGAATATCGCCGGCTTTAACGTGGGTACCATCTTTGTACTCTTGGGAAATGAGGAAGCCGGAAATACGGGGCCGGATGTCCGTATCCTGTTGGCCGCGCAGGTATCCGAACCACTCTCCGTAGTCCGTAACTTCCTGCCGGATAAGCGGGAATACTTTGATGGAGGGTGTGGCTGCCTGAGTGGTGGCGGTATCGGCGCTGCTGTCGGAGCAGGCTACCATGGTGAGCCCCATGGTGCCGATGCCTAGTGCTAGGGCAATTAGTGTTGTCTTGCTCATATGTGTAAAGGGGATATGCGTTAACTGCAAGAACGCAGGAGGATGAAGATGGCTACGATGATGAAGAGGATGGGAATAGCACCGATGGATTCCTGCGGTTTCTCTTCCCCTTCTTCCTCTGCTGCTTCCGGGCTGTGTTCTGCCGGTTGGGGGTATTTTTCCCACTGCACGGATGCCGGTTGGTTTTCCTGCGGGGAACGGGTAACCAAAGGCGGAGGTTGCGGCCGCTTGTATGCCGGATTCGTTTCCTCCGGGGTAATCGGTGTTGGGGAGACCTTGGGTAAGGTGGTGTTGTATTCTGCGGCGAAGGCTTGTACTCGCTGCTCCTGCTCCCGAATCATTTGGTGTAACTTTGTTACCAATTGTGCCGACATCTCATCCAGAGCCTTTCTTTGAGCCTCTGTACCGGCTTCCGGGGCGGGACTTTGGGGTGGACTGGGCATAGCGGGCAGGGCAGTGCTTACAGGAGGGGTTTTTGCTCCTCAGGGGCGGAACCGGGGAGAACCTCGCCATTGTTTCGCATGGCATTCAGCACGGCGGCCACGAGTTTTTGGCGGTCGCTGCGGGCGGAGGCTGCCATTTGCAGGAAATCTGCCGGGTGAATGTTGCCATGGGTTTTCAAAAACTCCAAGTCCTTCTCATCTCCATACATCAAATCCGAATCCAATATGCCGAAGAGCTTGGCTTCCGCCTTGCGGATAATGCGCGGAAGATAGGCAATTTCCTGAAATTCCTCGTTTTCTGCCGGTAAATCTCCGGCGCGGAGCGGTTTAGCATTGCCGGACATCCCGCGCTGTGCCGTAAGGAAGAAGGAGCGGCGTACGGAGGCTATGAGCAGTGCCGTGCTGGGTGTGGGGGCTCCTTTGGTGACGTATTCGCGTACATAGCCGTGCATTTCTGCCGGTTGGTAACCAATGCTTTTCAGGAAGACCTGTTCCTCCGGCAGGTAGAAGCGTTCCGGGGCGGACTGAGGGCTGGAGATGTAGCGCTCCGCTGCTTCCCGGAAGAGACTCATGAAGTGGTCGTTCCATTCCATGCGCGAGAGTATATGCAATGTCTTATGCCCTTGCAAGCTGAAAACACGTTCACAGGAGCTAAAAAATCGTGTTATTCCGCAGGCTCGGATGGCGCGTTGTTTTCTTGCGCCCGTAAATAGGCAATTTCCTTTTTTAGCGCCCCCCCTACACGGTGTTTGGCAAGGTAGACTTGGGCGATGCTTACTCCCAGTTTTTGGCGCACTTCGTTGGCACTCATCCCGCGCAGTACGTTGTAATCAAAAATCTGGAATTGCTTGGGAGCCACTTTCATTTTGACGCGTTCTAAAGCGGCTTTCATCAGGTTTTCTTGCCACTCTCGTTCCCATAAGGCATCAAAATCGGTGCCCCCGGCATCCGCTATGTTTTCCAAGGCCGCATGGCTGTCCTCGGTTGTTTTGTTTTTGTTGCGGTGCCGGAATTGGTCGTTTATGCGCCATCGGGTTACATTCCACAGCCACATCTTGAAGGAGCCTCGTTCCGGGTCGTAACTACCCTTAAGGCTTTGCTTGGCTATGGTCAGAATTGTTTCCTGCACCACGTCCCAGGCTTCATCCTCCCGCAGCCCGGCTTGTATGGCCACGGAGTATATCAACCGCCAGTAGGTGCGGTAAAACTCATCCCAACTCCGCTGGTCCTTCCAGTCCCCAAGGCGCATGATGAGACTGCGCCGCGTACGCGCAGCAAGCTGTTCCAGCTCGCAGTCCGTGGGCGGGGGATTGGTGGAGGGGGTGTGCATGCGTGTATACAAGCTAGCATATTTCTTTCTCATTCGCAAGCCTGTAGCTCCGAATTATGGCTTTTTATATCGTTATCATATATAAATTGTAGGAAAAGGTGCGTCTTGTTGGACTTTTTTTGTTGCCTTGGTAGGGAGTCCTTGTTACTCTGGAGCTAAGGGAGGGCGGGGAGTCGCCATCCGAAGATAATTTAACCCATAGAAAAGGAGACGATGATGATGAAAAAAATACTGGTAGCCATAGTAATAGCCGGGTGCGGTTTTGCCGCCGCGCAGCAGCCCGATGTGAATGCAGCCAATAGAGAGGGCGAGACGCCTTTGATGCATGCTGCAGAGTGGGGGGATGTAGCCGCAGTAAAGCGTTTACTTGCCGCCGGAGCATCGGTCAATATGCAGGATAATGATGGTTCTACCGCGCTGATGGAGGCTGCGGAAAAAGGCCGTGCCGAGATTGTGCGCTTGCTTCTCGCTGCCGGGGCAAATGTGAACCAGCAGGATGAGGATGGTGAGACGGCTTTGATTCAGGCTGCTGATAGCCGTAGCGCGGAAACGGTAAAGCTCCTGCTTGCTGCCGGGGCAAATGTGAACCAGCAGGATGAGGATGGGAACACGG
Source organism: uncultured Akkermansia sp. (assembly GCA_964435145.1). Classification (GTDB taxonomy): domain Bacteria; phylum Verrucomicrobiota; class Verrucomicrobiia; order Verrucomicrobiales; family Akkermansiaceae; genus Akkermansia. Next base: position 7,455 of record CAYSYD010000031.1, on the reverse strand, counting down.
CGCTAATGGAGGCTGCCGATAATGGCGATGCGGAGGTGGTGAAACTTCTGCTTGCTGCCGGGGCCGAAGTAAATGCCCGCGATGATGATGGGGAAACAGCGCTCATGAAAGCCCGGGAGGAAGGGCATATGGAGGTGGCTCGCATGTTGCAGGCTGCCGGAGCGCGCTAAAAATAATCCCTACACCAAAAACAAACGAGCAGTGGAAGAGATTCCGCTGCTCGTTTGTTTTTTTGGGGGGGGAGAGGAACTTTGTTTAAAGGCGGATAATGTAGTTATCCTTGCGGGGTTTAGCCGGGGCTATGCCTCCCTCTGCGGGATAGCCCAGAATACAAATGGCCAGCCCGGCCATTTTGGGGGACAGTCCCCAAGATTCGAGGATGCCGGCGGCTCCGGGCAGCTCGAACATTTGGCGGCCACGGTTAATCCAGCAGGAACCAAGCCCCACAGCGTGGGCGGCATTCAACAGGTTGGCCATTACCATGCAGGCATCTTCGTGCCCGGTGGGATTGCCGGTGTCCTCGAACACTACAATAGCCGTGGGTGCCCCATAAAAGGGGTCTCGGGTGGTGCCCATTACCTCGGCGTTGAGGGCTGAGAGCTTCCGAATGAGTGCCGGCTCCTGTACTACCACCATGCGGGGGGATTGGGAGCCATGCCCGGTGGGGGCATAGGTGCCTGCTTCCAGCACGGCCTGCAAATCCTCTTCCGCCACTTGTCTGGCTTCGTACTTGCGGCAGCTGCGGCGTTCTTTCAGGTCAATAAGGGTTTCTTTCATGATGGGGTTATTCTTCTCCGGAAGGGGCTTCTGCTTCTTCGGTAGCTTCTGTTTTCTTGCTGCTGCCTGTTTGTTCTTCCAGCCAAGATTGTGCGGCGGAAGCCGGGCCACTGGTAATCACTTTGCCTGTACCGTCAACAATGGTGACGTTAGGCGTGCTGCCATTGGAGGAATAACCGGGTAGTGTTTCTCCCAGTTTTTTATCTGTGGCCATGATGACTCCAAGTTTATTTCTTCTTCTCTTCAGGAATTCGTTGGCTTCTTCCTTGGTGGCAATGTGGCAGATGAGGAGAATTCCGGCTCCGGCGCGTTTGTAGTCCTTCTGTTTTTTATTAAGCTCATCTACGAAATCATTGCTTTCCGTGCTGAGGGAATCAACCTGGGCATACATGAAGTACTTGCCATTGCCTACTTTTCCGTCCAGTAAATCTAAATCCTTGATTGCTTTGACGACGGCTCGTTTATCGGCTTTTTTCTTCTTCTTGTCCTTATCATCCTCGTCCTCTCCGGCTTTTTTCTTTTTCTTAGCATTGCGTTTGGCTTCGCGTTCCAGTTTGCGCTGTTCGCGTTTGGAGAGCCCCTCCCCGGAGTCCTGAGCCATTACTGTGGGTAGCCCTGTTACCAAGATAGAAAGGGAGAGAGAAATTGAAAATAGAATACGTTTCATCATATATACGGGGGATTGTAGCAGTTATGTGAGGTCGGGTCAAGGATTTACTTGGTGGGATATTTTTGGGTGAGACATATTTCCGCCACGCTGGCCAGAGTATCGGAAAAACGGTAGGGGTAAGGGATTCCTTGGTAGGGATCCGGGCGGTAGGTAGCCCATTGGGTAAGGGTGTCTGCCATGGCTGCGGCATCTCCGGGTTTAACTTTTCCCTCCGGGAGGAAGGCTTCCAGCAGTTCTCCCACAGCTCCGTGGTCGTACCCGGCAAAGGGGCGGCCAAGGGAAAGAGCTTCCAGGGCAGATTGGTGATGGCATGCGGGGCGTGGGGCCAGAGAGAGGCATACATCGCATGCGCACATGATGTCCCTCAAATCTCCCCGCTCCCCTAGCCATGTAATCTGGGATGTAAGACGGGCTGCTTTAAATTCCCGCCGTAATTGGTGGAGGTAGTGGGCATCGGATGTTGTGGTATCCCCTACGATGTAAACGTGCGTCTGGATGCCGGCTTTGTGAAGAATAGGGAGTATGGTTGCCAAATCCTCCAATCCGCTGGATGGTGAGAGGCGGCAGGGAATGCAGAGGGTGAGAGTCCCCGGGGAGTAGGGGTGTTTCCGCCTCCATTCCTCCAGCCAGCCTTCCGCCGGTTTGTAGGTCGGATAGCAAAGAGCCGGGTTAATTCCCAGAGGTATGACGCTGATGCGGAGGCTCTCACCATTTGCGCCGCAGTGGTGCCGCAGAACCTCCCGCATGTGCCGGGAGGGGACAACTAAGGTGTGGCATAGTTGCAAAGCCTCGGGGTTTCCTTGCAGGGAACTATGATTTGCCAGAATGCCAATGATGTTGGCTTGCTGGTTCCCCGGCAGAGATTTGAGGCATTGGTGGGCTAATTCAATGCTGCGCAGGTCATAAGCAAGGATGACATCCGGCAGAGTCTTGTCCAGCCATTGCAGGAGTTGGGTTTTGTGTCTCCGGGTCGGGAAGGATTTATCTGCGGTAAAGATGCCGTGTTGTACTTGGGCTGCCACCATGCGCCCAACGAGTGAGTTGGAGGGGGAGAGTACGGTATTTTCCAGAGTATGATGAAACTGCAACCCGCCGGCCAAATCCGCCGCCAGTTGGCTGGTGCTGCCCGGGTGTAAATACGGGCTGATGTGCAGCAGCATCATACTCCGGGCTTGAGTTTGCGGTACAAATCCAAATGGGCCTTAATCATGTTTTCCCGCCGATAGGGTGGCGGTACGGAAGGCTGGGGCGTGGGGCAACCATATTGGTACCATTCGGCTAGCTTATCTGCCATAGCTTCCGCTTGGCACGCCGGTACCATACCTTGGGGCAGGAAGAGTTCGAGCTGCTCGCCCACACCGCCGTGTTCATAGCCTGCCACAGGGCGCCCCAGAGAGAGTGCGTCCAATGTGGTTTTGCCAAAGGCTTCCGGCTGGAGGGTGAGGGAGAGCGTCACATCGCACACGCAGAGGATATCTCTCAAATCCGTGCGGTGCCCTGTCCATGTAACATAGGATTCCATGCCTTTCTCCTTGAGGACTGCCACGACTTCGTCCCGGAAGGATTCTTTGCCTTTTTTGGTTTCCCCTACGATGACGGCATGCGCCGGAATGCCCTCGCTATGCAGTTTTTCCAAAATAATTGGCAGGTGCGTTGCTCCTTTAAGCCGCGTAATGCGCCCGGGCAAGCAGAGGGTGTACCTGTCCTCCAGTTCCGGATGCGCCTTTCTCCAAGCAGCCAGCCATTCTTTAGTGGGTTGATATTCCGGGAAATGCCGGGTGGTATCCACGGAATTCGGGATGACTACGATGCTTTCTTGCGGAGTTTGTGTGTAGTTTTCCAGAATATGCTCTCGCATGCATCGGGAAACGGCGATAACGGCATCTCCCTTAGCCATGATAGCCGAGTAGGCATTTACGGAGTGGAAGCCGTGAAAGCTGGTGACGATGGCGGGCCGTTCGTTTGCTTTTAGCCTGCGGCAGGCCAGATAGCCCACCCATGCCGGAACGCGGGAGTGAAGATGCAGAATATCCGGTTTCTCCTCCCGCAGAAGCTTGGCCATGCGGCCGATTTGCAGGAGGGTTTTGAGGCTTTTCTTGCCTACGGAGCTTGTGATGTGGCGGGCTCCTGTGGCTTCAATAGCCGGAACCATGCTTCCCCCGGCGGAAACGACTACATTTTCTGTATGATGGGCGCAGAGCCCTTCGCAAAGCTCTAAGACCACTTGTTCCACGCCTCCCGAGGAGAGGGAGGGTAACATGTGCATGATTTTCATGACAATAATTTGGGGAAGTGTTCCAGAATGTAGGTGGCAGCCCGGGCAGCTTCGTTGAGGGGCTCCTTGGCTTGGGGTATGGTATGTGTCTTGGCCCATTCTGTAAACCGGCATACGCTCCCGTCGCTAATAAGCATGTTGAGCCCACGCGCAATGCGGGAGGAATCCGGCTTGTGGGGGCCTTCCTTGGGGGGCATTTCCAGAATGCCCACGGGCGCACCGCTGGAAAGCGCCTCGTATACCATGGAAACGCTGTCCTGCGTTACCCACACTTCTTTCGCTTTGGAAAGATGCTCGGCCACCCAGCCGGGGGCGGTTTCCTCCACAGGCACTACTCGGATGCTCGGGCAGGCTTTGCTGACATCGGCTACAAAATCCGCAGGGGTACGGCGGGAAGTGGTCAACACCATGGGGGTGGTGGAGACACTGGTAATGCTGGAAAGCTGGGTTAGCACTTCTTCCTCATCCCACTTGTAACTTTTACTGGGCCCACCGATGAGGATGAGCGTTTCGGTCTTGGGGACATCCGGTTGGGGTCGAATGCCGTTAATTGCCCCATTAGTGGGGAAAATTTTAGCGTTCCCTTGGAAGCCATCGGGAAGATCGTGCCGGGGGGTAATGCATAAGTCAAACATGCCGGCCGGCAGGCTGGGGCGCATGCAGACCATGCAGGGGCAGGCGTAATGCCGGGCTACGCTCAGCGCAGCCAAATGGGTGCTATGGCCTGCGCAAAGCACTAAATTCGGCCGGGGAAGCCCGGATTCACCTTTGTAAAAGAGCTTGGAAAACCACCCGAGGGAGGAGATGTTCAGCTCGTGGCAGCGGAACTCTTTACCGGGATGTTTTTGGGCAAGCTGTTCCTGAATGGCGTAGGCCAAGCCTCTCGTTTGCGAGAGATGTCCGTTTTTGCCATCACTGATAATGTAGATAACCATGGGGGCTGATAAAGGGGGGGATTTATTGAAGGGGAAGGGTAACCGTACCACAAATGGTTTGCCCAAGAAGAGGCGTGTTCATTGTACCGCTGGGAAGAGATGCTGCGGAGATAGTACCGGTGGTTTGGGGGTCGAATAAGAGCAGGGGAATGCCATCCGGCTCTTCCTCGTCTATCTCCGGCCCGGCAATGCGGCAGGGATTTAGGCAGCAGGTACGTACCAATTCTTCCCAAGTGAGTTTCCCGGTGGCCACCAGCTTGCTGTACAACTGGGGGAGGAAGTAATCCAAAGCCGTCATTCCCTGCGGTGCTGTGGAGAAATCCTGTTTCTTATCAAAAGGCGGGCATGGGGTGTGGTCGGAAACGATGCAATCGATGGTGCCATCCTTCAGGCCGGCCAGCAGGGCGTCTGCATCTGCTTGTTCGCGCAGTGGGGGGACGGTCTTAAAGTTGGTGTCGTAATCCCCCACGTTTTCGTGGGTATAGATAAGGTGGTGTAGGGCAACTTCTGCCGTGATGCGGCAGCCGGCGGCTTTCGCTCTGCGGATGCTTTCCACTCCTTTGGCGGTGCTGACGGTTTGGATGTGCAGAGCAGCCCCGGCGTCCTGCGCTAAGCGGATGATGGTTTCAATGCCGATTTCTTCCGCACAGGGAGGGGTTGAGCGCAGGCCGAGTTTGTAGGCCGTGGTGCCGGGATGGATGCAGGTGCCTGCTGAAAGAGCCGGCACATCCCCTCGAATAGCAAAGGTGAGTCCCAGTTCTGCTGCGTACTTCATGGCTCTGTGCAGCATGAGGAGGTCGGTAGGAGGAGCCCCGCCATCGCTCAGAATAGAGACGCCGCGCGCGGCCAAGGTGTTGTAGGGTGCCTGCTGTGTGCCTTCCATGCCCAGAGAGATGCAGCCTGCCGGGAACATTTCTGCCGCAGAACGTTGCGAAACAGCATCTTGGAAGCTGTCGAGCGTGGCCGCATTGTCGAAAATAAATCCCGCCGTGGGCATGACGAGCATACCCCACACACCACCTTGAATGGCGGCCTGCCCGGTGCGGCTTACGGATTCGCGTTTGCTGCGGCCGGCAATTTCCACCTTGGCGTGCATATCAAACAAGGCGGGGAGGAAGAGTTTGCCCGTGGCATCAATCACACGGGTTGCTCCGGTGGGGATGGACATCTTGCCGGAGGGGTATACCTTAGCATCCCGGATAGTGATGCCGCCTAGCTCGGCCACGCATTGGCTGCTGCCCGGGGTAAGTCTCAAATCAAACACCTCCCCGGTGGGAGCCCATGTGGCATTCAGAATGTAGGTGCTGGTCATAACGACAGTGTGGAGGGTTGGAGATAGGAAAGGATGCTCATGCGGGCGGCAACACCGTTTTCCACTTGGTTGCATACGAGGTTGTTGCGGTAGTCCATGGCAGCATCGCAAAGCTCTACTCCACGGTTTACCGGGCCGGGGTGCATAATGCAAGCATCCATGGCATCCAGACGGAGCAGACGCTCCTCCGTTACGCCGAAGGCTTGGTGGTAATCCGCCGCAGGGAAGAAGGGGGAATCCATGCGTTCGTTTTGTACACGCAGCAGGTACACAACGTCCGGGTGCCACTCAAACACTGTGTCCCAATCCGTGAAACGGGGGATGCCGGTGTGCGCCGTGGAGGGAACCAGAGAGCCCGGCCCCATATAAGCCACGCTTGCCCCCAGCCTTTGCATTAGTAAGCTGGTGGAGCGTGCTACACGGCTGTGCAGGATATCCCCTACGATGACGATGCGCTTGCCCTCTAGGGAGGCGAATTTCTCCCGCAGGGTATAGGCGTCCAAAAATGCCTGGCTGGGGTGTGCGTGTGCCCCATCCCCGGCGTTGATGACGGAAGCCTTGCAGTGCTTGGCAATAACTCCGGGGATGCCGCTGTTCTTATGGCGCACAATGATGTAATCCATGTGCATGCTCATAAGAGTATCAATAGTATCGTGTACGCTTTCTCCTTTTACCACGGAGGACGTGGCTACGGAGAAAGTGGTCACATCGGCGCTGAGTTTTCGCGCCGCTAATTCGAAGGAGGAGCGGGTGCGTGTGCTGGGCTCGTAAAAGAGGGTTAGCACGGAACGTCCTGCCAGCACGTTACTGTTTTGTCTGCCCGTAAAGATGGCCTTCATCTCGGCGGTGCGGTCCAGAATGCTGTGGATATCCTCATCGCTCAGGGCTTCAATGGTCAGTAAATCTTTGGGGGTGTTCATGGAAGAGAGGGAGGAATTCAAACGCTGTGGGGCGGGTTATTCTGCTAGCCGGATAATGCGGTGTGCCGCCATGGCCGCGTTAATCGGGGTTTTCTTGTGCAGCCCCACCGTGGTGGCCGGCACTCCACCCGGCAGCTGGGAAATGGCCAGTAGCGCATCCACCCCATTGAGCGGGCCACAGGGAACAGGAACCCCGATGACGGGCAGCTTAGTATTCATCACTACCACCCCGGGGAGCGCCGCAGAAAGTCCTGCTACGCAAAGAAGTACAGCCTTAGTGTTGCTCTTCTCCAGTCCTTCCAAATATGAGATGAGGGCGGGTAAATCCCGGTGCGCGGAGTAGATAACCTCCTCGTGTTCCACGTTTTGTTCTTGGAAGTATGTGCGTGCCGGCTCCATGAAGGGAAGGTCGCTCTTGCTGCCGTAGATGGTGATAACTTTCATGCTACCGCATAGTGTAGCATGTGGGGGGCAGGCAGGCAAGCAAAAAGCATGTTTCCGCTGGGCATCAGGGTCTGTTTCAGATTTGCTGGTGTTTATGTCCGGTCTGGCTCGATACAATGAAG